>CAXNDB010000123.1:0-3792 GCA_964201025.1 Rickettsiales bacterium UBA1997
TTGAAGAAAATCAAGTCGGCAAACGTTTATCGCAAAAAATATTTCACAAAGATTTTAAAATTAAAGAAGGTGATTTTCAAAATTTTGTCGACGAAAAAATTCTCAATAAAATTAAAAAAATCTTTGCCGATGAGTTTTTTGGTATGACCATCAACTCTTTCTCCTCAATCTCTCTCGAGCCTCCACTCGTTTCATTTTGCATTGACAACAAATCCGCTAATTTAAAATTTTTTAAGAAAAATCGTTATTTTTTATTGAATATTTTAGCGGTCGAACAACGTGATTTATCCAGCGCCTTCGCCACTCCCAAAAACTCACATAAATGGCATGTCGAGCCCTATTTTTTTAGCAAATTCGGCAATCCAATTTTTTATAATTCATTAGCTTATATTGAATGTAAAAAACATAAGGTGATTAAAATGGGCGATCATCATATTATAATTGGCGAGGTGGTTGATTTTAATAGCGTCAAAGACTCAAAACCTCTGCTTTATTTCAAAGGAAAATATGCTGATATTAAATAATTATAAATCTATTTAAAAATAAATAAATTTTATAATACTCACTAAAAAAGTTAAACCTAAACACAAAATAATAATTTTTTTAAATTCTTGGATTATAATTTACGCGAAACTTACGAAATCTTTCATCACCGTTTTAATTCCAGATTTTTCAAAGGATATTGTTAGGCGATTGCCATCGGCATTTTCGATTTTACCATAACCAAATTTTTGATGAAAAACTCGAGCACCAATTAAAGAATTATTGGCTATAACGCTTGAATTTATTGGCTTCGAGCCCGATGAACTCGCAATCAAATTTGCGTTATTTGAGACTGAATTTATTGATGCTTTCGAGGCAAAAGAACTTAAATTATTAATGAATTTTCGCGGTTGTATTTCACCAAAATTTTTACTCGATTTTGCCGAAGAAAAATTATTTTTGTAAGAAGTTTTTTGAGAATTTTGCGAATAATCATCTTGCACAAAATCATCTTCATCATCATCGCTAAATTTTTGATAATTATTGCGTCCGGCGAAACCAACTTCTTCAAAATCAATTTCATTTTCAGGCAATTCTTTCAAAAATCTGGAAGGCAAAGAATTTTGCATATCGCCAAAAATATAACGTGATTTTGCAAAAGACATTATGAGTTTCTTCTTAGCGCGAGTAATCGCCACATACATTAAACGACGCTCTTCTTCCAAGCCATTTTTTTGTTCAACCGCTTTATTACTCGGAAAAATTCCTTCTTCAAGTCCGGGTAAAAAAACCATATCAAATTCCAAACCTTTGGCACCGTGAATCGTCATAATATTGATGGCGTCTTGCAAATTTTTATCGTCGCGCGCTTCAACCAAAGACACATATTCCAAAAATTCGGTGATGTTAGAAAAATCGCCGAGACTTTGGACAAATTCTTCAATATTTTCAACGCGCCCTTGCGATTCAAGAGTATTTTCAATGCGCCACATCGATAAATACCCAACTTCTTCAAGCAATGATTTTGCAAGATCCATCAAAGTTTTTGAACCGATAAAAGCGTGAAATTTTTCGAGAGAATTAATTAAATTCATCAAAGAATCGCGTGATTTTCCTTTCAACGAACCTTCGGCTAAATTATTTTTTATCGCCTCAAAAAGTGAAATTTTATTTTGCTTCGCCTTGTCTTGGAGACTTGCCAATCCAGCTTCGCCGATTCCTCTTTTTGGAATGTTTATAATTCTAAGTAATGCCAAATCATCGTCAAAATTTGAACAAATTCGCAAATAAGCGATGCTATCGCGAATCTCCATGCGTTCATAAAATTTCATGCCTCCAATCACTCGATAAGGCAAAGCATTTTGCATAAAAGCTTCTTCAAATTGTCGAGTTTGATAGCCCGCTCGAACCAAAACCGCAACTTGCGAAGCCTTGACTGCGTTGGTTAAAATCGTATTTTTAATATTGATAGCGATTCGCGACGCCTCGGTTCTATCGTCGTAAAATGAAAAAACTTTAATTTTTTCGCCCTCACCTAAATTGGTCCATAAAGTTTTGCCGTGACGCTCTTTATTGTTGCAAATAACGGCGTGAGCGGTTTTCAAAATACGCGAAGTTGAACGATAATTTTGCTCGAGACGAATAATTTTAGCATCGTCAAAATCTTTTTCAAAACGCAAAATATTGGCAATATTGGCTCCGCGCCAACTATAAATCGATTGATCATCATCGCCAACGCAACAAATATTGCAATAAAGTTGCGATAATTTTAAAAGCCATTGATATTGAGCGTCGTTGGTATCTTGATATTCATCGACTAAAACATAACGAAATTGATTTTGATATTGCGACAAAATTTCGGGAGAATTTTTAAAAATCTCGATATTTAAAGTTAATAAATCGCCGAAATCGGTTGAGTTCATTGCTCTCAAACGCTGTTGATAATTTTGAAAAACTTCACGCAATTTTGGCAAATTTACGTCATCAAAATTAATTGAAGTTTTACCCGAATCTTTTAAACGTGAAATTTTTGATAAATAAACTTTGGTTGGGAATTGCTTTGGATCAATATTTAAATCATGCAAAATATGTTTAATTAAACGATTTTGATCATCATCATCGATAATGGTAAAATCTGATCTTAAGCCTACGCTTTCCGGATGCCGACGTAAAATTTTTGCACAAATTGAGTGAAAAGTTCCAACCCATAAATAATTAACTTGATCGCCAATCGCCTCGCCGATTCTTTTTTTCATTTCGGCCGCCGCTTTGTTAGTGAATGTCACCGCCAAAATTTCATTGGGCATCGCCAAACCACTTTCAAGAATGTGAATAATTCGTGAAGTTAAAACTTTAGTTTTGCCAGTACCCGCTCCAGCCAGCACCAATAAAGGTCCCTCGGTAGTTGAAACTGCTTGATTTTGCGACTCATTAAGACTTTGTAACATTTTATAACTTTTGATGTATTTGAATATTTCTAAACTAAAATTACTAAAACTTTTTTATTTAAAAAATCTTAATTTTTAAAATTTCTCGGAATTAAATTTTTGCACTTCACGGGCATTTGATTTAACAAAAATTGTCGATTTAATAATTACATTCATTTGCTCTTTATTGATAAAAATTGGATTTTTCATAATATACCACTTAACGCCCTCGGTGCATGGCGGAGTAGTGAAAGAACCCTCATAAAAAAAACTTAAACTTTTTTCATCGATAATTTTTGATAAATCAAATTTATCTTCAATTTTATCTGATTTTAAGAAGTTAATTAAATTTTTGAAATATAAATTTTCATTATTATTTTGGGCTGGAATTTCTAAAAAATAACTCAGAGCCAACCATTGTTCATCTTCACTTTTATGATAAATTTGCATTTCCAAAGAATGTGGGCTTGAATCAAGTAAATGCTCGCTTGGATGATGAAATTCAATATATTTTAACCAATATTTTTTCTTACCGCGAAAGACAAAATTTTTACCATAAAAATTAATTTTTTGATAATATTTTGTATTAACTTTTTCAATCTCGGCAGTTTTATAATCAAAACGCAAATCATTTAAAATAAAATCTTTATTCATTGCTGAATTTATATCAATCGGCGATTGATTATAACCGATTTTACAAAATTTATTTTTTTCAGAAATCTTCGCCCAATTTTGCGGAGAACCTTTGCCCGAGTAAGACCAGTCGCTTTTGCAACCAAATAAAAAAAAGACCAATAACAAAGAAATTTTTTTCATATTTATTCAATTTTTAATTTTAAAATTTATCAAAATTTTAGTTTGATGCAGTTTAGAAGCAAAGGCA
>CAXNDB010000124.1:0-3767 GCA_964201025.1 Rickettsiales bacterium UBA1997
GTTAATCTTTCGGGTCGTGGTGATAAGGATATCAACACCGTGGCTCAACATTTAGGGTTTAAATTGTGAACAGAATTGCAAAAAAATTTCAAGTATTAAAATCGCAAAATCAATGCGCTTTTGTCGCTTATATTTGTGCCGGCGATCCAGATTATTCAACATCGCTTAGCTGTTTGAAAAATCTCGAAAAAAATGGTGTCGACATCATTGAAATCGGCGTCCCTTTTCTCGATCCAGCCGGCGACGGTCCAACCATCGAAATGGCGGGAAAACGCTCTATTGCTGGCGGAATGGACTTACGCAAAACTTTAAAAATGGTTGCCGAATTTCGCCAAGAAAATTCGACAACGCCAATTATTTTAATGAGTTATTACAATCCAATTTTAAAATTTGGGCTTGATAAAATATTTTTTGAAGCCAAAAAAAGTGGCGTTGACGGCTTCTTAATCGTTGATTTACCGCCAGAAGAAGAACATGAAATTATCGGCGAAATTACTAAAAATAAACTTGATTTAATTCGCTTAATTGCACCGACAACTTCGATTGAACGTGCTCAAAAAATTCTTAAAAATGCTAGCGGATTTTTATATTTAATTTCAATGCTTGGAATTACTGGCACAAAGCTTGCCAGAGTCGAAGATAATAAGGAAAATTTTGAAAATTTACGCAAAATTTCTGATTTACCTATCGTTATTGGCTTTGGAATTCAAGATGAAAATCAGGCTCAACATTTTAAAAAACTCGGCTTTGACGGCGTTGTTATTGGCTCGGCGATCGTTAAAGAAATGTCCGAAAATATTTCTTGCGACCAAATTTTAACAAATGTTGAAAAAAAAGTTGAACAATTTTCCAAAGCCATTAAATCTTAAAAAATTACAAATTTTAAAAATTTTTTCATGCTTAAAAACATTCACATCAGCACCATAAATTGCGGTATAAAATACAAAAATCGCGACGATTTATTATTGATTAAATTTGAAAATTTAGCCAATGTCGCCGGCGTTTTCACCAGCTCTTCAATGCCCGCCTCACCTGTTGTTTGGTGCAAAAAAAATATTGAAAATTTTAACGCCAAAGCTTTAATTGTTAACGCTGGAAATGCCAACGCTTTTACCGGTTCACATGGCGATGAAACTGTTATTCAAACCGCCAACGCCGTCGCCAATCAATTAAAATGCTACCCCGAAGAGGTTTTTATTTCTTCGACGGGAGTGATTGGCGAAATTTTAGATTACACCAAAATCACCAACGCTATTCCACAAATGGTTGAAAAATTTTCTAATCACGAAAGTGCTTGGGATAAGGCTTCGCAAAGCATCATGACCACCGACACCAAGCCAAAATTAGTAAAAAAAACTTGCCAAATTCTTGGCAAAACTATTGAGTTGATTGGTTTCGCCAAAGGCTCGGGAATGATTGCTCCCAATTTGGCGACGATGCTTGGATATATTTTTACCGACGCCAATATTTCGAAAAATACTTTGCAACAAATTTTGCTGGAAGCGGTGGAAAAAAGTTTCAACTCAATCACCGTCGACTCAGACCAGTCAACCAACGACACCGTTTTAATTTTCGCCGATAAAAGCGTTGAACATCACGAAATTTCTGATTCTCACGACAAAAATTTACATGATTTTAAAGAAAAATTAAATGAACTTTGCCTTGAACTTGCGAAAATGATTGTGGTTGACGGTGAAGGCGCTAAAAAACTTATCGAAATTATTGTCGAAGGCGCTCAAAGCGAGCAACAAGCCAAGGAAGTTGCAATGTCGATCGCCAATTCGCCCTTGGTTAAAACCGCAATTGCCGGCTGTGATCCGAATTGGGGACGCATTGTCATGGCAGTTGGCAAGTCTTGCAAAGAAACTTCGCCACAAAAATTAATCGTAAAAATTGGCGAACATCCTTTGACCAAAGATGGAGCTAAACATCCAGATTATGTTGAAAAAATCGTGCACGAATATTTAAAAAATTCCGAAGTAGTAATCGCGGTTAATCTAGGCATTGGAGCCTCCCACGCCATTGTTTGGACTTGTGATTTAAACGAAGAATATATTAAGATTAACAAAGATTATCGCAGTTAATTTATGCAAAATTCAACGGCAAAAGCAAAATTTAATAGTTCGAGACAGCAACTCTCATCTGCCCTAAACAATCTTGAGAAAATTATCAAAAATAAATTAGAAGAAAATAAAAACGAAAATAATTTCGCCAATTCGCAAGAAAATTTTGAAGAAGCCGAAATCAAAATTCATCAACAAAAATTGCAAATTGAAAATTTATCGAATGAGATAAATAACCTACAGAATAGCTTCGGCGAAGTGTGTAAAGAAAATGAATTATTGCATAGTAAATTACTGGGAAATAGTGATAAAAAAACTAAATTCGTCACTCAAACTAAGGATTTGCTTGAATCCGTTGGCAATAAATTAATTTTAATCGAAGACATAATTTCCAAATCATGATTATCGAAGTTCGCATTGGTAAAAATAAATATAAATTAAATTGTCGTCCCGATGAAAGCGACAATCTTTTAGAATTTGCCGATCGCCTCGACTCTAGGGTTAGAGAGCTTCAAGAAAATATCGAAGATATCAGCGATAATCATTTGTTAGTAATCGCCGGCTTAATGCTTGAGCAAGAATTACAAGATAAAACCGATCAAATGTCGGGCGAATTAAAACAACAATTATACAATGAAGATGATCTTTACGAAGCCTTGAGCGAACAGATGGAAAACATTATAAATTATGTGCAAAAAATCACCACAAAAATTGAAAATTTGTGAAAGATATAATTGAAAAAAAACAACAATTAAGAAAAATTTTCCGTGAAAAAAGAATGGCTTTAAGCTTAGAACAGAGCCAAGATATGTCAAAATTAATTGCCAATAATTTTATAAATTTTTTGACAAAAAATAATTTTGATTACCAAAATAAAATTTTTGCATCATTCGTTCCAACTAGATTTGAAGCATCTCCAAGTCATATCGAAGAATTTTTAAAAAGTCATAATTGTAAAATTTGTTATCCAAAAATAGTTGAAAATAGCAAAGTTTTGCAATTTATTTATAATCCGCAAAAGCTTGACTTTGTAAGCAATACAGGCTTTCCAAAAATATTTGAGCCATTAAGCGGAGAAATATTAATTCCTGATTATTTACTCGTACCCTTATTAGCTTTCGATAATAATCTGCAAAGATTAGGTATGGGTGGAGGCTTCTATGACAACACAATTCACGAATTTAAAGTTAAAAATCCCGATTTGAATAGTTTCGGAATAGCATTTAACTTCCAACACTCAAGACAACCTTTGCCAACTTTAAAAACCGATCTAGCCCTTGATTATGTAGTGACCAACCAAAAAGTTTTTACTTCAAAGTAATAATTGATTGATTGCGTAAACTAAAAAATTTACAAAAAATGTAAATAAATACTTGCTTAAAAAAAATTGCTGTATAATTTTATCACCTATGACTTGTTTTGTTTCTAGTAAACGCTTGATATAAAACGGTTTAAAAAATTAATATTAATCATAAAGATAAATTTTATGCACAAAACAGACTTAATTAAAGAAATTGCTAACCACACTGGACTTTCACAAAAAGATTCAGGCGCTTCTGTTGAAGATTTCTTAAAAACAGTTGGTAAAGCTTTGAAAAAAGGCGACTCTGTTACCTTGATTGGATTCGGTACTTTTAAAGTTGTTAAAACTGCCGCCAGAAAAGGTCGTAACCCACAAACTGGTAAAGAAATTACCATTAAACC
>CAXNDB010000125.1:0-3760 GCA_964201025.1 Rickettsiales bacterium UBA1997
TTTTGATAAGCTCAATCATTATTTTTGGCAGCAATTATGCAAATATTTTTAAACATTTTTATTTCGATAAAGTTCATTAAGCGCAATAGCCGTGGCCACTGATACATTAAGGCTTTCAACCTCTTTATTAGTGTTAATTCTAACCAATAAATCGCAATTTTTTTTAACCAAATTACGCATGCCCGCACCTTCGGAACCGACCACTAAAACAATATTTTTATATTCTGCAATTTTTTTCTCATTTTCAACGCCCTCGCCCGCCAAACCGATACACCAATAGCCAATTTTTTTTAGTTTTTCGATCAAATTATTAATGTTTGTCGCCACAAAAATTTCAGCAAAATCAATATTTCCCGCCGAAGCTTTTATTAATGACGGAGTTTCTTTGGCGGAATTAAATTCGCAAAAAACTATTTTTTTAAAATTAAAAGCAACTGCACTACGAATTATGGCACCAACATTTTGTGGATCGGTGATTTGATCAAGAATTAAGATGTCAGGAAGGTGATTTTTATCTTCGATTAGATTAATCTCTTCGAGTAAATCGAATTGTGTTTTAAACTCAAGTTTTTAAGCTCTGATGGCGATTCCTTGATGAACAAAATCTTTATGAAAAATATTTTGAAAAAAAAGATTATCATGGACTCTGACAATTTTTTCTAAATGTTGAAGAGAATTTTTATCGAAAAAAGATTTCAAATCTTCGAGATTATTTTTATTAACAATAATCTCGAAGATTTTTCTTTTTTGATTCTTGAGAGCTAAAAAACAAGGATTCTTTCCTCCTATCCAAATAAAGTCTTTCTCGATTTCATTATAATCGCGAGAAAGATTATTTGTTTTATAATTTTTGTTGCTCTGGTTGCTGTGCTGACTCTGGCTCTTTTGCAGTTTCTTGCTCTTGAACCTCTGGTTGAGCTGTTTCTTCATTTTTATTTTGCTCCATATTTTTATTTTGCTCTTCCGAATTATTCAATGGTTTATTTTCTTGGGAAGGTTTTTTAACTGAACCTTCAGCGTCTTTTTTAAGAAGAATTTTAACTTTTTGATCCTTAATAAATTTACCATTAATTTTTTCAACTTCTTCAACCTTTATTAAGTGACGAACATATTCTTTGGTAGATTCAAACTCTAATGGTTTTGACTTTTTTAAATCACCAGCTTTTATGATATACCAATTTTCTCCAGATTGAAATGGCTTAGAAAGCTCATCTTTTTTAAGTATCTTTAAATTTTCAACAATATCTTTTGGAATTGCAGATTCTTGTTTATAATCAACTTCGCCACCATTGTTAGATGATTGTGCATCTAGTGAATATTTTTTGGCACCATCGCTAAATTTTAAAGGTTTTTTATTGGCTTTTAATTCTTTATAAACATTTTCCGCTTGAGCTTGGTCGCTTAAAATAATTTGATAATATTTATATTCAATTTTATTTTCCAATTGAGCGTTCATTTCATTGAATTTTTCAACAATTTTTTGATCTGTGATAGAATCTTTTAGTAAGCTAGAAACATAAGATTGACGAATAGTTGAGATTTTAAAATTCTCAATTGCATCCTTAATATCGATTGAATTATCAAGGCCTAATCTTTTTGCTTCAGCAACAATTTTTCTATCAAGATAAACTTCTCTAGAAAATAACTCAATAACTTGATCAGGTAGCTTTTCAAATGAAAATTGTGGATTTTTATTATTAGCAAAAACTTCTTTAAGTTTTTTTTCAATATCAGATTTATAGATGTTTTCTTCACCAATTTGAGCAACAATAATATCATTTGCTTTTTTAGTAAAAAATTGTTTAGACACCGCGAAACCAAAGCCGGCTAACAATGTTAAAATGACTAAAATTTTAATTGGGCTTTTTCTTTTTTTTGAATAAAGTTTCATATTCTTAAATTTGAGATTATGTAATTTGGAAAAATGTTATAGTTATTGCAAATTTTTTTTAAATTTTCATCTTCAGCAACCTGCCAAAATTTAATTCCTAAATCTTTCGCAAGAATACCGCCGGTTACTAAAATGTTATCGATTTTAAAATCACTAGCACCCTTGATATCAGTTTCTAAGCCGTCACCAATAGCAATAATTTTGCTTTTATCGGTAATTAGAAATTTTTCTAATACCATTTGATAGACTTTTGAAAATGGTTTTCCGTAATAATGAACGGTTCCACCAATTTTTTGATATTCCAAAGCAAGCGCTCCAGCACAAATCATCTCGATTCCATTTTGTTTTACCACAATTAAATCGGGATTTACGCAAAGCATCGGCAGTTTAAATTCGTTTGCTTGAATTGCAAGAGGTAATTTTTCAGATATTTTTGAATTTTCATTTTCAAATCCTGTAGTAAGGACGAAGTCGGCTTGCGAAGGGTCTTCGACTTCTTTATATTCAAGCCCATCTAACAAATCAATATCTTTGTGAGGACCAATATAAAAATAATTTTTACCAAAATTAGTAAAATTATTTTTTTGATTTTGTTGCAAATCAATATAACTAGATTCACCGGAAGTTAAAATAAATTCATAAAGATTTGGTGTTATACCAAAATCATTAAGAGTTTTAGCAACCTTAGAGGCTCTTCTTGGTGCATTTGATAAAAAACAAATTTTTTTACCAATTTTATTCAAATATTGAAATGTTTCTAATGCTTGAGGGTAAAGCGACGAACCGTCATGCACAACCCCCCAAACATCAAATATAAAATAATCGTATTTTTCTATAATTTCTTTGATGCCATTAATATGTCTCATGAGAGAATTATTTAGTCATATTTTTTGCCATTTTAGCGAATGATTTCATGGCACTTTTAGAATATTTCATTTTAACCATGTCGCCGATTCTGATTACAGATTCTTGTTTTTTATCATCAAGAATTATCCAGCTGTTTTTTGGATCGATTTTATCAGAAATAACTCCGCTTCCGATAACCCTTCTTTCCACTTCAGATTTACCGCTAATAGAATTTTCAACTTCATATTGACCAATTAATTCAAATTTGTCGCCATGCTTCATGCCATCTTCAGATCCAAGATTAACTTTAAAAATTGCTTTACCGTCAAATGTTCTTTTTTCTAAAATAAATCCACGTTTAGCCAAAGCATTTCTGATAGCAGATTCAGCTTCATCAACCGCGTCAGCACCAGCTTCACGAACTAGACCATCGTCTCTTTGTAATCCACCTTCTTGAGTTCCGCCCACTTGAATTCCGCCTAAGCTAAAGCCACCATCTTGTTGAACATTTTCAGTTCTAACCGATTTGCCATCAAGCTCAATAGTGTCAATAACCGCTAAAGAAGGAAGCTCATAGATTTTAATATTTCCTACAACTTGTGCATTATAAACAAATTTTGGAGGAATTGAAATTACGTCACCGGTTTTTGGATTAATATAAGTGCTTCCCGACACATATTTATTAGCAAAATTAGCATTGGCAATCGAACCAGAAACTGCATAATCAGCCACTTTTGGACCTTTGTAAGAGCCAGTTTTGTTCATCTCTGAAAGCTGAACTTCCTTTTGTAATTTTTCTGTCGCTTTACGATCAACAAGTTCCGCGAGTTTATATTTTGATAAAATGCTTTCCATGCTAGTTGCTACTGATTTACCAAGATTTGATTGCTTAGCGACTTCAATATCACCTTCTTCAAAATCAAAAATTGCCACTTTTAATAATTTATTTTCCAAGGTTTTTTCATCGGGCATAAAATCGCTTTTAGAAATAAATTGTTTTTGATATTTATCAAAATTTTTAAT
>CAXNDB010000126.1:0-3739 GCA_964201025.1 Rickettsiales bacterium UBA1997
GGCGTCGATTGAACCACGATAGCGGTGATTGGGGGTGCGGTCGGTGTTGGTATCGGATTTGGTTTACAAAAAATTGCTTCGAATTTTATTAGTGGAATTATTTTATTATTTGAAAAATCGGTGGAAGTTGGTGATATTGTTGAACTCGACAATGGCTCTATTTATGGCACCGTTCGCCATTTTGGCGGTCGTTACACTTTAGTTGAAGCTACCGACGGCAAAGAAATCATGATTCCAAATGAAGAATTTATTATCAACAAAGTCACCAACTGGACTTACTCCAACAATCGTGCCCGCATCGAAATTCAAATTGGAGTTGACTATCAAAGCGATTTAAATTTAACCAAAGAAATCATGCTTTCCTCGGCAAAATCACACAAAAAATGCATCGCTTATCCCGAGCCAGAATGCTTCGTCACCAGCTTTAATGAATATGACATTACCATGACCCTACATTTTTGGATTAGCGATATTGTAGACGGCAGAATGGGCGCTAAAAGCGATGTTATGATTGAGGTTTTTAACGCATTAAAAGAAAACAATATTTCAATACCATTTCCGCAAAGAGAAGTAAAAATAATTGGATAAAAAAATTTTAAAGATGAATTTTATTCAAAAAATTTTGCGGTTTATCGTTTAATAATTCTAAAAAATTATCACTGATTTTTTGATTTATTTTTTCAACGATCTCTAGCTCTTCTTTGCTAAATTTTGATAAAACATAATCGGAAATTTCATATTTTAAATGCTCTGGCCTGCCAATTCCCAAGCGGATTCGAGCATATTCTTTGCCAATATTTTCATCAATTGATTTCAAACCATTATGTCCACCATTGCCACCGCCAATTTTATATTTAATTTTCGCAAATGCTAAATCTAGATCATCATGAAAAATTATGACATTTTGTAATGGAATTTTATAAAATTTTATTGCTTCCAAAACCGCTAAACCCGAGAGATTCATAAAGGTTTGAGGCTTTAAAGCCAAAATTTTTTTACCAAAAATTTCTCCCGCAAAAAAATCGCTTTTAAACTTTTTTTTCTGTGAAACCAATTTGTGTCTTGCAATAATTTTATCAATTAGTAAAAATCCAAAATTATGACGGGTATTTTCATATTCGATACCACAATTACCGAGACCAACTAATAAATACATGATTAGATCTAAATTTATTTTAAAATATTAATTACGTTTTTTATAATGAACCATAAATTTTTAAAAACATTAGTATTTTTTTCGATTTTAACGCTATCCTCTTGTGCAAAAAAAATCCAACAGCCTTATATTATTTCAGGTTATTTAGATATTCAACAACTTGAAGAATATGATCACAAATCTTGTGCGAATTTGAAATTAAATTTTGATAAATCAAATATAGTTGAGAGTAAACTCTACTGGCATTGTCGACTTTCATTTTCTAAATATCATCTTGAGATTAATCCAGTATTTCCTAGACAACAAGAATTCAATCAAAAAATTTCCGATTTAATCGCCCAAATTTCCATAAAAATTTCACGTAATCAAGAAACAAATATCGAAAGAGAAATTAATAAAATTGATGAAAAAGATCATCGTCAATGCAATAAAATGGGCTATTATCCAGATGCCAAAGATCAAACAAAAATTGAAGAATATTATTTGTGTCGCAAAAATCTTATTGAATTAAATTATTCAGAATTACCTTTTGGTAATCAAAAATATGCGGAATATCAAAATAAATCTTACAATATCGCTTTTGTAATCGACAAAAGAATCAAAGAATCAATCAAACAAAATCAAGAAAAACTTGAAAACTATCCCGAATGTTCGAACTTCAGAACTTATAGCGATGAATTTGAAAAATGCGTAAAAAGTTTAGATTTATTTAAAAATTGCATTATGGAATCGAATGTTAAAATCTTTGATAAGGAAGGTTCGGAAAAAATTATTTGTCAAAAACAGGCTTATGTTAGATTTAACGATGAGATGATTAAAAATGATGAAAGAGTTGATTTGGAAATAATAAACCGCAATAAAAATTCTGACAAGCAGAATAAAAATAACTTTGAATCAATCGGCATTAATGAAAAAGATTTTATTGGCAAAGCTCCTAAAAAGAAGGATGAAAAAAAATTATCAGAACAAGATGAATTAGAAGCTAGAATCAAAAAATGGGAAGAGGAAAAGAAAAAGGAGAGTAAGATACAAAATAACAGCGACAATATTTACAGCAAACATGAAATTGCAAAATTAAGAAGAGAATTTATTTCGTCTTGTCTAAAAATAATTGATGCTGATTTGTTGATTTATAAGAAAAATATTTACGAAAAATGTGAAAAAATTAAATACTTAAATTAAGCTTTTAATCTTTGCAAAATATAATCTTCAACTTTTTTAAACTCTTCTTTTATTTTTTGAAAAATTTCAATTTTTTTGTCAATTTCTAGATCAGAATTTTTTTGAGAAACTTCAAGAACTCGCGATAATGGAAAAGCTCCGATTGAAGCTGAGGAGCCCTTTAGAGCATGCGAAGCCATGTACCAAGCATTATTATCCTCATCTTTTAGAGCCTTGTCTAATTTAGAAATATTATATTTTGAATTATCTAAAAAAATTTCAAAAAGTTCTTTTTCAAAAGACAAATCATCGCCAATAATTTTTCTTAAAAAATCAATGTCGATTGAATTTTTATTATCATCTAAACTCATAATTATCACTTCAAATAAAATTAAAAATCGGGTAAATAAAAAGTAAAGGTTGATTTAAACTAATCCATAAAAAGATTATAATTTCAAAGAATTTTGCACAAATCGCTTCAAAAAAATTTTAATTTTTAATTTTTAATTTTTGCAAGAGTTGATCGGTGTCGTCTCTAAGTAATTCAACTTTGACTTCGGTAGTGCCGTTACCCTTGAATCCAAGGAGCTCCGCAGCTTTCTCAGAAACATCAATAATACGATTTTTAGCAAATGGACCGCGATCATTAACCCTTAAAATTTGCGATTTGCCATTTTTTAAATTGGTAACCTTAATTAAAGATGGTAAAGGTAAAGTTGGATGTGCCGCCGTTAAATCTCCCATATTATAAATCTCGCCATTGGCGGTTTTTTTGCCGTGAAAATCTGCACCGTACCACGAAGCGGTGCCAATTTCTTCAAAACTTTCATAATCTTGAGGAACATATGATACACCGAACGCGGTGTAAGGTTGACCAATTTTAAAATGTCCAGAATAAACTCCTGATTCAAGAAGATTATCACGATTAATTTCACGCTCTCCCGAATATTCGGCAAGCTCATCATCAAGCTCATCATCGACAGTTTTAAATTCAGAATTTCTTCTTAAATTATTGCCTGAAAATTTATTTATCTCACTACCTTTTATTTTATAATTGCGATAATTTTCGGTATTATAACCATAATCACTGGGCATGAAATTTAACGGCGTTTTTGAAATTGGTAAGCCCGCCTGCATTGATTCCGATGGCTTTATCTTTCTAGCAAATCCCTTGCCAGCATTAACAAATTTTCCCTCAAAATTTCTTGAATAACGCTTCTTACCTTTGTAGGAGGATGCAGAATCGTCGAAGGCGCAAGATGATAGCGTAAGCGATATAGCGATTAAAAAACTTAATAATTTATTCATTAATTTTTACTTTTTTATAATCAAAATTTGATATAGCATTTTTATATCCTAAATTAACTAATGTTTTAAAAGCAAACTCTTCTTGATTAGAAGGCTTGAATTCATTTTTAGTGA
>CAXNDB010000127.1:0-3713 GCA_964201025.1 Rickettsiales bacterium UBA1997
TCTGCCATCGAAAATAATATTATAAAATTTAGGATTGAGTTTGTCGCCCCTTCTTTCTTTTACAAGTTCAACAAAAAATTGATATGAATCTTTGATTGATTCGTTAATAAATCTATCAACCATTGGAGTTGATTTTTCAAAAATCGAAGGACTGCCTTTTAAGGGAGAAGATTTATAGCTATTGAATTTTACGCCAACTTTATTTGCCAAAATACTAACATCGGGCGATTCCATTAAAACCCCAATTGAACCTGTGATAGTTCCGTTATGAGCAACAACATAATCGGATGCCAAAGATGCCATAAATGCACCAGAAGCTGAAACCGAATCCATCAAAATAACTAATGGTTTTTTGGTTTTAATTTGCAATAAATCTTTGAATAATATTTCACTGCCAACTATTGTGCCACCTGGGCTGTTTAACCTAACAATTACAGCTAAAATTGAAGAATCATTGGCGATTTCTTTTAAAACTTTACTGCGATGATCATCTTCAACAATAACATCTTCAACTTTAACTAGCGCAACTGAATTTCCAATTACATCAGATCCAACATCGAAGAACATTTTAAAAATCAGGGCAATGGAAAATATCGCAAAGAAAAATGCGATATTTTTCCATTTATGGACCCTGTTTTTAAGATAAATTAACGCTCCTAAATTATCAGAAAAATTCATAAAGATTATGAAGTTTTATCTTTTAAAGACTCTAATACGTCGCCGGCAATGCTTCCTATAGTGGCACCGCTATTTGACTCTGAATAAAAGTGTGATTCACGTTCGTCAGTTTCAAGTTCTTTGATCGAAAGCAATAATTTACCACTAATTTTATTAAACATGGTAACTTTAGCTTCGATACGCTCGTTAACTTCGTATTTTTCAGTTTTTTGATTTTGTTTATTATTTGACAAATCAAGACGTTTAATAATGGCTTTTAAACCAGAATCAAGTTCAACTTCAAGGAAGTCTTTTTTAACTGCAATAACTAAGCAAGAAACCACTGAATTTTCGGTAATTTTATCAAGCTCAGCTTGGAAATTTGGATTATCAATTTGGCGAATTCCCAAAGAAATTCTTTCTTTTTCATAATTACTTCCAAGAACGATAACTTTGATTTTATCGCCCGCTTTATATTTCTTTTGAGCCTCTTCAGTCAAGCCTTGCTCTGAAATATCAGATACGTGAACTAACCCATCGACACCACTATCAAAACCAATAAACAAACCGAATTCAGTAAAGTTTTTAACTACACCTTCAACGGCATCGCCAACTTTATGTTTTTCAGAAAAGGCTTGCCAAGGATTTTGCTCGCATTGCTTCATACCTAAAGAGATACGGTGATTTTGCGAGTTAATATCGAGAACCATAACCTCAACATCTTGACCAACATTAATGAATTTATTAGGCATTGAATTATTTTTTAACCAACTCATTTCAGAAACATGCACCAATCCTTCAATGCCTTGCTCGATTTCAACGAAAGCACCATAACTTGTTAAATTAGTGACTTTTCCTTTCAAGGTTGCGCCGACTGGATAACGTTGAGAAATAGATTCCCAAGGATTTTGTTGCAATTGCTTCATACCCAAAGACACACGTTTGGTGGCTTCATCATATTTAATTACTTGAACTTTAATTTCTTGTCCAACTTTTAAAACTTCCGATGGATGTTTAATTCTGCACCAAGAAATATCGGTTAAATGCAATAAACCATCAAAGCTTCCGAAATCAATAAAGGCACCATAATCGGTGATATTTTTAACGATACCATCAATCGCATCGCCGACTTTAATTGTCGCAAGAACTTTATCTTTTTCGATATTACGTTGGCTTTCAAGCACCGCTCTTCTAGAAACAACGATGTTGCCACGCACTTCATCAATTTTTAAAACTTGTAATTTTTCAATTTTATTAATAATAAAACTGTCGTCAGTTACAAGAACCGTGTCGAATTGGCTTCTTGGCAAAAAGCAAATGATGCCATTAACGTCGGCAGCGTATCCGCCTTTAACGCGACCAATAATTTTGCCATCAATAATAGTTTTATCTTCAAGACAATTTTTAAGGAAATTCCAATTATTCAAACGGCGAGCGTTCTCACGGCTAATAATTAATTCGCCTCTTTTATTTTCTAATCTTTCTAAAAATACATCGACAACATCACCTTCTTCAATTTCTCCATCACGTCTAAACTCAGAAATATCAACGAATCCAACCGATTTTGCGCCGATATCAACGGCAACACCTTTGTCAGTAATTCCAACAACCACACCCTTCACGACGGTGCCTTCAACTAGTTGTTGCGTGTCTTTTTCATATTCTTCGAAAAGTTTGGCAAAGTCTTCTTGGCCAAAAATATTTTCTTGTTCATTGATTTTTTCTTGAGAATTTTGAGTCATAAATTTTTAGTAGAGAAACCGCTCGACACATGCTTTAAGCAATGTTTAGCGATAAATGAGATTAATAAAAAATTAAAGTCTAAACGACAAATAACAAAAAAATTATATCAACGCTCAATTTTAATTGCAAGCGTCCAACAATCTTTTTTAAAAAAAGACTTGTGAGCAAAAAATACCTTACTAAAATAGTAGGACATTTGAAGTTTTTTCAAATAAAAATTTACAAATTTTTGCTATTTTTCAAATAATTTTATGATTTTAACAACGAAGGCACGCTACGCAGTCATGGCTATAATCGAAATCAGTTCACAAAAAACTGACAAACCTTTATCGTTAAACGAAATCGCCAAAAGTCAAAATATTTCATTATCTTATCTCGAACAAATTTTTACGCATTTGAAAAAAAATGGCATTGTCAAATCAATTAAAGGCCCTGGTGGCGGATATATTTTAAGCAAAGAAAAATCCCAAATTAATATTTCCGATATCATAAAAGCTATCGATGAACCAATTAAAATGACGCGTTGCTCCCTAGAAAAACAAGGATGCATAACCACTAACAATAAAACCAAATGTAAAACTCATCATTTGTGGCACGGTTTAGAAAATCGTATTTACGATTATTTAAATTCAATTTCACTCGATAAATTATGAAACCAATTTATCTTGATTACAACTCTACAACCGCAATGTCTGAAGCGGTAATCACCAAAATGACTGAATTTTTACAATACCCCTTTAACTCTTCAGCTACGCACTCTCTCGGACGTAAAGCTAATGGCATTATCGACGAAGCCAAAAATAAAATTAATGAATTTCTTAATTGTAAAAATTACGAAATTATTTTTACTTCAAGTGCCACCGAATCAACAAATACAATATTTTTTGGCTCTGATTTTTCACAAATTATAATGTCGAATATCGAACATTCTGCGGTTTATAATTGTCGCCCCCCTCACCTCAAAATTTCAGAAATTTCTTGCAATGAAAATGGCGTTGTAAATATCGATGATTTTAACAAAAAAATTCCGCAAAATAAAGAAAATTTTTTAGTATCGGTGATGGCTTGCAACAACGAAACCGGAGCCATTCAACCCGTTGAAGAAATTGCCAGAATTACACATCAAAATTTTGGATTATTTCATTGCGATATTGTGCAAGCGGTCGGCAAAATTGCCGTTGATTTGGAAAAATTAAATGTTGATTATGCCTCGATTTCGGCTCACAAAATCAACGGCCCACAAGGAGTTGGCGCATTATTAATTCGCAAAGGACTTGATTTCCGTCCATTAATTTACGGTGGAAAACAACAGA
>CAXNDB010000128.1:0-3707 GCA_964201025.1 Rickettsiales bacterium UBA1997
TCAAAAGCATAAATGCTCTGCGAAATATTATATTTTTTGAAAGATTTAGCGATTGATCCGCCAAGAAGTCCAAGACCAATTACTAATGTTTTTTTGTAAGTAAATATTTTCAAAATTAAAAAATTTAATAAATAAATTGCAAAAGAAAAAATTGAATTTAAATTGACAAACTGAATTAAATTTTTAAATTCTTTTTTCAAATTATATTTCAAGAAATTTTTAAAACAACCAATGAAAAATTTTTTAATCATAATATTTTTACTTTTCGGATTAACATCTTGTACTAACAAGGTTGTTGATATCAAAAGCCCTTGTGTTTCTAGTCAAGATGGTCCTTGCGGTCCTAAAAAACCAATCAATGATTGGTGGATTAAAGATTACAAAAAACATCATTTAATTTCTTTATCTTAACATTTATTTTTGATTTATGGCAGAACAAAATACTAAAAAAGAATCAACTTTTGCAGAAAAATTTGGCAAGAAAAAAACTTTTTCTTCAACGCAAGTTGATAAAAATAGCAACACCGATAATGCTAATAACGATGAATCTAAAATCGAGTCTAAAAGCGAAATTATAGCTGAAGAGCAAAAGTCCAAAAAAGCTGTTGATCCACAAAAAAGAGCTTTGGCACAATATATTTATTTAGTAAGAGGGGTAGATGCCGGCAGAAACGCTTGGTATTATGTTTTGGTTGAACGTTTAAAAGTTCAATTATTTTTAAAAGCTTTGAATGACGAAATTATTCATCTCGAAAAATACGGAAAAATTCTTTATTCAGCCTATGGAGATGAACCGCCTGCCAACGTTACTCAAGCAATTAAAGATGAATATGGCATTAGCTAATTTTAAAATTAGCTCCAAAAATTAAGCCAAAATTTCAACCAAGTTAATTCTCCGTAAATATGAAAAATTTAAAGCTCGCTATAATTGTTTTTGTGTCGATATTTGCTGGATTTTTTTCGGCAATTTCTTTTGCTCAAATTCAAGGGGCAAGCTCTAAATCAATCAAAAATAAATATTCCGAAGATCTTTTGAGTCAAGTTCTCGAACGCATAAAAAAAGATTATGTTGATGAAAAAACTCAAGACCAATTAATTGAAGCGGCGGCTTCTGGAGTCTTATCTTCTCTCGACCCCCACTCTTCTTTTTTAAACGCCGAAGATTTAAAAGAAATGAGTATTCATACCAAAGGTGAATTTGGTGGCGTTGGCATTGAGATAACCACCGATATGTCGGTCGCGAAAGTTGTTTCGGCAATTGAGGATACGCCAGCTTATCGAGCCGGAATAAAATCTGGAGATTTCATAGTTCGCATCGACGGCAAATCAACTTATTCCATGAAAATTGATGAAATCGTTAAAAAAATTCGTGGCAAAGTTAACTCTCCCGTCAAGCTTACAATCTATCGCAAGGGCGAAAAAGAGCCACTTGAAAAAACTATTATTCGTCGCATTATTAAAATTAAACCGGTCAAATCAAATCGGTTCAACGACGTTGCTTATATTAAAATTACTAATTTTTCCGAAAGAACTTTTGCGGATTTACAAACCGAATTAAAAAAATTAAAAACGCAAATTGGTGAAAAAAATCTTAAAGGCTTAGTGCTTGATTTGCGTAATAATCCGGGTGGATTACTTGATCAAGCAATTGAAGTGAGTGCAGGATTTCTTGATAAAGAAAAAGTTGTGGTTTCGGTTAAGGGCAAAGCGGGAGTTTTAAAAGAATTTCAAACTGAAAATGATCAATTTTTAGTCCCAAATTTGCCGATTGTTGTTTTAATAAATGAAGGCTCGGCTTCGGCTTCTGAAATAGTAGCAGGTGCATTGCAAGACCATAAAAGAGCGGTTATTATGGGTTCAAAATCTTTTGGAAAAGGCTCGGTTCAAACTATTATTCCACTTGAAAATAATCAGGGTGCTTTAAAAATGACAACGGCACTTTATTATACCCCTTCGGGACGCTCCATTCAGGCCACGGGAATTGAACCAGATATTGAGCTTTCACAAGCTTCAATCGAAAAACAAAAAGATCTTGAGCGTGATTCAGAGGCTGATTTAAAAGGTCATATCGAAATTAAAATTCAAGATTCAATTGAAAAAACCGCAAAATCTTCCAAAGAAAAAACTAAAATTGCCGATGAGAATATTGATATTTATCAAAAAGATTATCAACTCGCTCGAGCCCTTGATTTAGTTCGTGGCATCGGTCTTTATAATTCTATTATAAAAAAATAATGCGCTATTTTTTGGTAATATTTTTTAGTCTTTTGAGCTTTAGTTCTTTGGCTAAAAATACTACCACGAACAATCAAAAAAATCTTCCACCGAAACAAATTTCTCAAATTCTTATCAATAATAAAATCATTACTAAAGATGAAATTGCTGAAAGATTTAATTTTTTGGTCAAGACTTCAAAATTAAAAATTGATAAAAAAAATCAACGTGATTTTTGGCATAAAATAATTATCGAAAGAATGGTTGAAGAGGAATTAATTTTACAAAAAGCTAAATTTTATAAAATCGAAATTGATAAAAATGAATTAGAGTTCGAAATTAAAAACTTTGCTCAAAAAAATCACAAAAATCTTGAGAAATTTCATCTTTTTTTACAAAAAAATAATTGGAATTATGTTAATTTTCAAAAACAAATTGAGGCAGAATTGGTTTGGAAAAAAATTCTTCAAGAGGTTATTAAACCCTCGATAAATGTTGCTATTTCTGAGATAAAAGAATGGCTGGAAAAAGAAAAAATAGATGGACAAAATGATAAATATTTATTACAAGATTTCGTCGTTGAAAAATCTTTAAATTCTCAAGAATTTGCCAATAAAATTTACGAAGAATTGCGTTCGCAAGATAATTTTAAAAATTTTATTGATAACTTTTTGTTGTTAAAGTCGAATGATTCTAATCAAAATACGAGCTGGTTTTGGGCTTCAGAGTTAAATCAAAAAATTTATCAATCTGTCGATAAAATTAAAATTGGCGAATATTCCAAACCAATTTTACTTGATGATGGTTGGCATATTTTTAAATTAATCGATAAGAGAAATGATTTAAAATTAAGCGATAAGGAATATGATTTTGTGAAAAATCAAATTTTTAATCGCAAAACAGAAGTGGCAATCAAAAATTATCTTCAAGACCTACGGAAAATGGCTTTCGTTGAGTTTAAATATTAATTTCATTTAATTTTTACGAATCATTTTTTTAAGAAAAAAAGTTTTAAAAATTTTTTTAATCATCTCTTGATTTTAGAATTATAAAACTTTATTCTAATCACAAGCTTAAAAATATTCCTTGGTAGCTCAGTGGTAGAGCAAGTGACTGTTAATCACTTGGTCGGGGGTTCGAATCCCTCCCAAGGAGCCATCTTTAAAAAGATGAAACAAAGTTTCGTCTTTTTAAAGATGGTTTATTGCGAAGGAAAGAGAACCCCAGATGGGTTCGACAATAAGCCGTTCATTTTTCTTGCCAATTTATTGGCTTAGAAAAATAGGTGACTTGCAACTCGAGCTTCGCTCGAGTAATCCCTGCCAAGAGTCAAAACTCCACTCTCCCAAATTTACAATATTCTGTTAAGCATTGATTTTAAAGGCTTGAATAGCATTTTTAGCGAAGAATAAGATTTTTATAAATTCTACTTGTTCACCTCTAGCTAAACTTTCAACAACTTCAAATTCTTTGATTATTTCAAAATTATTTCT
>CAXNDB010000129.1:0-3696 GCA_964201025.1 Rickettsiales bacterium UBA1997
TATTAAATTCTCCAATATTCATGGCAAATTCTTGCCCTAAAAATAAGCCACTCGAGAATAATCTGCCCTGTCCAATTATGATTGAAGGTAAGGTTTTTGACCCCGAGAAATCAAATTTATAAGGATTGTTAATTACGCCTCCCTTTCCGTTAAAAAAAGTATTTGTGGATGTTTGAGATAAATTTATTGAAGAGTCTATTTTGGCAACGCCAATTCCAACGTAAACTCCATTAAAATTATTATCATGAGTAAATGTTTTTTTTGGATTTGGATTTATATTGCAAAAATAGGATTGACGATTTGAATTATCATAAACTCTATAACCTTGGCCTTTGCCATCTTTAAAATTTACATTTTTTTTGGGGGCGGTTATGGGAATTGAAGAATTGAAGCTGTTTACATAATCATTATTTGGCTTATTAAATTCAGCTGTTTCGTTATAATTATTTGAATATGGGTTTATATTTTTGCTTGACATCGACGAATTTTCGTTACCTTGATAATTATCACTATATCTGGAGTAATTTTTTCTATCATCAATTGAATCTTCAGAATTTAAGCTATCTTTGTAATAATTATATGAATTATTAAATTTATTATTTTGATAATTATCGTTATTATTTTGAATTGAGGAGGAGTTGAAACCTTGGGCTTTATGGCTAGTAAAGTTTATTGCAACAAAAATAAGTAAGGTAAATAAAAATTTTAACATAATCAAAAGCGATATAAAATTCCGAATTTAAGTGAATTTATTTTAAAATCTGCAACATAAGAATTTTCTGATTTTGGTGCCGATTGATTTGATCCGCTTTTACTTAAATAAAAATTTCCCATATTTTGCGGAACTACCCAATATGAATAATCCGCAACAAGTCTAAAATGATTTGAAAGTAAAAATTCCGTTCCAAGACTTAAACGAATTGGGGGCGGATTATCGCCACCTTCATTTTCCATAATAGAATATTTATTATCAGTTTTTATGCTCGAAGATGAGAAAGATCCAATTCCCGCATTAAAATAAACCATCGATCGACCCGTCATTAAATAACCAATTTTAGCATTAAACATCACATAGTTTCGTAATGAATAGGTTAAGGTCGTTTCAACTTCTTTTTTTCCCGTTTCTTTGCCTGAATTATCATATGTTATTTCGTTAATTTTTGCCTTACTCGTAAAATCAAGAGGAAGTGCTCGAATTTCAAGATCGGTTGCTAAATACATTCTGTCAATTAAAAATCCTCCACCAACCGTTACTACTGGCATCGAAGACGCTCCGGAAAAATTTTTACCCGTCCCGATTTCAGAAAAAACCGGAACGTTAGTAGTTTGACCTGGAATGGCGAAAGCTGAAAGATACTGATATTCTGGATCAGAATTTTCAATTTTATATTTTCCGGAAAATTTTGAAGAATCTAATCCGAGAGAGAAATATACGCCATTCCAACTATCTTCGCTTGATGTTGACTCCCATTTTTTATCAACAAACGGTTCGCAATTAAAAGACTTTCCTTCGGGATCGACAATTGAAATTCCAGATTTAATGCTTGGAGTTCCAGCCGAAGAAGCTCCGCCTCCAACTCCCATCGAAGCTCCGCCAACGAAAGCATAGGAATTACTAATTTTAAATAAGAAAAATATAAAAAAATAACAAAGAATAATTTTTGATATTTTAAGTGTATTTGTAATAAAACTCTTTATCATTTATTAAGATAGCTTTTTTAATTAATTATTATGGATTTTTGCACCAATTCTTAAACGCAAAGCATTAAGTTTAATAAAACCCTGCGCATCTTTTTGATCATAAACCGAATCTTCTTCAAAAGTGACATGAGCCATTGAATAAAGGCTTCTCGGCGACTCGCGTCCCATCACATAAACATTGCCTTTATATAATTTTAAACGAACTTTACCTTCAACATTTTCTTGGCTTTTATCAATTAAAGCTTGGAGCATCAAGCGTTCAGGCGCAAACCAAAAACCATTATAAATTAAACTGGCATATTTTGGCATTAATTCATCTTTTAAATGACAAGCTTCACGATCAAGAGTGATTGATTCTATCGCACGATGTGCCACCAATAAAATCGTACCACCGGGAGTTTCATAAACACCACGTGATTTCATACCAACAAAACGATTTTCAACTAAATCTAAACGCCCAATGCCATTTTTACCACCAAGTTCATTGAGTTTGGTAAGAATTTGTGCCGGCGATAATTTTTTGCCATCAATCGCGATTGGATCACCTTTAGAAAATTCAATTTCAACCATTGTCGCTTGATTCGGAGCGTCTTCAGGACTAACCGTGCGTTGATAAACATATTCGGGAGCGGGCTGAGATGGATCTTCCAAAACCTTACCCTCGCTTGAAGTGTGAAGTAAATTAGCGTCGACCGAATATGGGGCTTCGCCTTTTTTATCTTTGGCAACGGGAATTTGATTTTTTTCGGCGTAATCGATGAGCTTGGTGCGGGAATTTAAATCCCATTCGCGCCAAGGGGCGATGATTTTGATGTCAGGTTTGTTGGCATAATAACTAAGTTCAAAACGCACTTGATCATTGCCCTTGCCAGTAGCTCCGTGAGCGACGGCGTCGGCTCCAACCATTTTAGCAATTTCAATTTGTCTTTTAGCAATTAATGGGCGGGCAATTGAAGTTCCAAGCAAGTAAACGCCTTCATATAAAGCATTGGCACGAAACATTGGAAAAACATAATTACTAACAAATTCTTCACGCAAATCTTCGATAAAAATTTCTTTAACTCCGAGCATTTCAGCTTTTTTGCGTGCGGGCTCAAGCTCTTCACCCTGCCCTAAATCAGCGGTAAAAGTAACGACTTCGCAACCATAATTTTCTTGCAACCATTTTAAAATAACCGAGGTATCGAGACCGCCGGAGTAAGCTAAAACAACTTTTTTGATTTTATTTTTTGACATATTTTATTTCATAGTTTTTTATTTTTGGGCGAATAAAAATATTAGAATCTAATTAAAAATACAAGCTTTTATCAGAAATTTTTTCAAGAAAACTATGAACTTCGTGAGAATCTTTTTTAAAAGAAGTGAAAATCATTGCCATTGTAAGCGGAGCATTAAAAATAATATTATTAGCGATATAAGAATTGTGAATAATTTTTAAATCCAAATCATCTAAAATTTTTTCAGGATTGTTATTTAAAAAACTGGTAAATTCGCTCTCGCAAAGCTTGGTAAAAACACTTTCATTTTTACAATAATGCATTTCATTTGCCAAATTTGCGCTGTAAATTTCTAAAATTTTATTTAAATCATAGCGTTCATAATCAAGCTCCAAATCTTGATTAAAGATTGATTTAGCAATGTTCTTAGCCACTTCAAAAATATAAAAATCTAAAAACGCCATAGTAATTTTTTGACGATTTTTCAAAGAAAATGTTTTCATTTTTTTGTTTTCAACAAAAATTTTTGATAATTTAATAATTTCCTCAGCCCTAGGGCGGTCAATACCAATCAACATTTTCCACGCATAATTAATATCAACCATATTTAAGGCAATAATTTGATTGCGAATAAAATCACGAAATGGTTTATTGCAAAAATAAAGATCGAGCAAAATTTTTGAATTATATTTGTTAATTATTTTATTAAAAGATTCATGCAAGCCTAGAAACATTATAGCGAAAGTGCCAGTGTGGGCAATGGTTCGATCCAAAGTTA
>CAXNDB010000130.1:0-3695 GCA_964201025.1 Rickettsiales bacterium UBA1997
AGGATCAAGTTCATGGCTTTGGCGATATTGTTCAAAAAATTACCGATGAATTTGTCGCTAAGGTTGATCAAATAGTCGAAGGCAAAGAAAAAGATTTAATGAAAATCTAGCTTTAGTGTTAAAATTTTTTTCCAAAAAAACAGAGCTAAGTTCATTGGCTAAAATTCCTAACCATATTGCTATCATAATGGACGGCAACGCCCGCTTCGCCACAAGCAAATCTTTGCCAATTAAAATTGGACATAAAATGGGGGCGGATAATGTGCAAAAAATTACCGATAATTGCATTGAAATTGGTGTAAAATATTTAACAATTTACGCCTTTTCTTCGGAAAATTGGAATCGTCCGCAAGAAGAAGTTAAATACTTAATGGATTTGCTTTATGATTATCTTTCAAAAGAGTCGACGGAATTAATGAAGCGTGGAATAAAAATTATTGTGTCGGGAAACCTTGATAATGTTGAAGAGCGATTGAAAAATAAGATTGAACAAGTTGAAGAATTATCAAAAAATAACACAAAACTAACGCTTAATGTGGCGTTTTCTTATGGTGCTCGCCAAGAAATTGTTGATGCCGTAAAAAAAATCGCTGTTGCGGTTAAGAATCAAGAAATTATCATCGATAATATCGACGAAGATTTGTTCAAAAAAAATCTTTATCATCCTGAAATACCCGATCCAGATTTATTAATTAGAACGGCGGGAGACTTGCGAATTAGTAATTTTTTATTGTGGCAAATTGCTTACACTGAACTTTATTTTAGTGAAAAATTTTGGCCAGAATTTAATAAATCCGAATTGCTAAAAGCAATTAATAATTTTAACAAAAGAGAGAGACGTTATGGAAAAAGATAAGATTTTGAAAATTTTAAAATTACCAATTTTGGTGTATAATTTTATTTTATTGATGTTCAATAAATTGGTAGCACAGGTCCATTATCTTGATCCTTCCGACAATACTCGTAAAAGAATAATTAGTTCTTTGGTGATGGTTCCCATCGCATTATTTGCCATTTTTAGCTCACAAAAATTATTCATTTTTTTAGTGATTATGGTGGCGGTTTTGATGGCGTTTGAATGGGCGGAAATGTCGCGCAAAATGCCTGACAAAAAAAAGTGGCGTTTAATCGGCTTTTTTTATATCGCAATCCCGCTTTATTGCGCGGTTTCAATTCGCATTCTCGATAATGAAATTTTATTTTGGATGTTTGCCATAATTTGGGCGACCGATATCTTTGCTTTTTTTGCCGGAAAATCTTTGGGTGGCGCTAAAATTGCACCGGCAATTAGTCCAAATAAAACTTGGTCAGGTTTAATCGGCGGAGTGCTTGCCAGCATGGGAATTGGCATAATTTCTGCCATGATTTTCCCAGGAAGCATAATATTTTTCTTGATAATTAGTGTTTTGATTTCAATCGTTGAGCAAATTAGCGATTTAGTTGAGTCAAAATTTAAAAGAATTTTTGGAGTAAAAGATTCGGGTGATGTAATCCCCGGACATGGTGGCGTTTTAGATCGCCTTGACGGCATGATCCTCGTGGCTCCATTGGTTTGGGTCATAATCTTTTTATTCCCCGCACAATTCGGTTTAATATAAAATATTTATGAATTTACAAAATGATTTTTTTGAAGTTGCTGGTAAAAAATTTCATTCACGATTATTAGTCGGAACGGGCAAATACCGTGATTTTCAAGAAACAGCTCAAGCCGTTGAGGCATCTGGTGCCGAAATCGTTACGGTGGCACTGCGTCGCGTCAATATCGAAAAGAAAGGCGAGGCGATGTTGCAAGATTTTTTAAGTCCGCAAAAATATACTTATCTTCCAAATACCGCGGGATGTTTTACCGCCGAAGATGCAGTTAGAACCTTACGCTTGGCTCGTCAAGCCGGTGGATGGAATTTAGTTAAACTCGAAGTTTTGGCGGATGAAAAAACCCTTTATCCCAATGTTATTCAAACTATTAAAGCCTCGGAATTGTTAATTAAAGAGGGTTTTGAAGTGATGGTTTACACTTCCGATGATCCAATTGTTGCCAAAGAACTCGAAGATATTGGTTGTTGTGCAATTATGCCTCTCGCTGCGCCGATCGGCTCGGGGCTGGGAATCCAAAATCCTTTAAATATTCAATTTATTATTGAGCAATCGAAAGTGCCGGTTTTGGTTGATGCTGGAGTCGGGACGGCTTCAGACGCCTCAATCGCCATGGAGTTAGGTTGCGACGGCGTTTTGATGAATACCGCAATTGCTAAAGCTAAAAATCCAATTTTAATGGCTCGAGCCATGAAATTAGCGGTTGAAGCGGGCAGGTTGGCTTTTTTAGCGGGAAGAATGGAGAAGAAAAATTTTGCTTCGCCATCTTCGCCAATTAATGGAAAAATTACTTAATCTATGACTCACAAATTTCACTCTTCGATCCTTCGTGCCTATGACATCAGAGGTATTTACAATCAAACACTTTTTGATAATGACGCTTATTTCGTTGGGCGTTGTTTCGCTAAAATTCTTCACCAAAGTAAAAAAAATAAAATAGCGGTTGGATGCGATGGACGCTACAGTTCTCCGCTTCTCAAAGAGCGTTTGATTCAGGGTTTATATGAAAGTGGCATTGAAGTTATTGATATTGGTTTAGGGCCAACGCCGATGCTTTATTTTTCGGTTTATGAATTAAATCTTGATGCGGGAATTATGGTCACGGGGTCACACAACCCTAAGGACCATAACGGTTTCAAAATGATGATAAAAAATCAAAATTTTCACGGTGCCGATATTTTAGGATTGGCAAAAATTCTCGAGAAGCAAGATTTTGTAAACGCCGAAGGCTCGGTTGCGGAATTTGATATTCGTGAAAAATATTTAAATCGTTTACTGGCAGATTGCGAATTAGCCCAAAGCGATAGCGGTTTGTTAAATGAAGTTGAAAATTTTGAAGGATTAAAAAAATTAAAAATCGTTTGGGATGCTGGCAATGGCTCGGCGGGAGAGATTATGACTTTATTATCGCAAAGAATTTATGGCGAACATATTTTGCTTTTTAATGAAATTGATGGCGATTTTCCGAATCACCATCCCGACCCGACCGAAGCCAAAAATTTACAAGATTTAATCGCGGTGGTGAAAGAGCAAGAATGTGATTTTGGTATCGCTTTCGATGGCGATGGCGATAGAATTGGCGTAGTTGACGGTGAGGGCGAAATAATTTGGGGCGACCAATTATTAATTTTTTTCGCTCGCGAAATTTTGGCAAAAAAACGCGGTGCCACAATTATCGCCGATGTCAAAGCTAGTGGTTCTTTATTCGCCGAAATCACCAAAGCGGGAGGCGAGGCGGTGATGTGGAAAACGGGGCATTCGCTCATCAAAGCTAAAATGAAAGAATTGAGCGCAAGTCTTGCCGGCGAAATGTCGGGGCATATTTTTTTCGCCGATAAATATTATGGTTTTGACGATGCACTTTACGCTTCAATTCGTTTAATCAATATCGTGGCGAACTCTTCAAAAAGTTTGTCGCAAATGCGTCAAGAATTGCCAAAAACTTTTTCAACTGCCGAAATTAGAATCGAAACTTCCGAAGAAAAAAAATTCGCAATCATTGAAGATTTAAAAAATTTATTGCATAAAAATAACGAAAAATTTGTTGATATTGATGGCATTCGAGCCCAGAGTTCTGAAGGCTGGTGGCTGATTCGTGCTTC
>CAXNDB010000131.1:0-3676 GCA_964201025.1 Rickettsiales bacterium UBA1997
AATTAATTAAAGATGAGCGAAAGATATATGCTTGATAAATCATTATTGGTGAAATTAATTTGTCTGGAATTATATAATTAAAATCATAAAATAATCAAAGAATTTTACAATTAATTTTTTTAAAATATCGAAAAATGGCAAAAATAAAAATTTTTTTAAATGGCGATTTAATAGAAATAGAAAAAAATTTAAACATCTCTCAACTCCTTGCCTCACTAGATCTTGATGCCAGTAAAATTGCAATAGAAAAAGATTTAGAAATAATCCATCCACAAAATTTTGGCGAAATAATTATACAAAATAATTCTAAAATTGAAATTGTTCATTTCATTGGTGGTGGATAAATTTATACCGGTTTTCAATTAACAATGAAGAGAAGTTGATTGATACTCAGCTTGACCTTGGGCTGATACATTTGTAGCACTAAATGGCTTTACTTTTCCTGCAGGCACCATTTGATCCCGAGCATCATAACAAAGCATTCCCTTATATAATTTTTCAACCTCATCTGGGTTTATCTCGGGACGCTCTTCTGCCGGAATAAATTCCGCAATCATGCCAACAAAATCTTTAAATTTCTTAACTCCCATTCCAGCAAAATATTCAACTATACCTGTAACACCTCCCGCAAATTGCGACTGATCTTTAACATAGCTATTCAATTGCCCCGGATATTTAACCGTATTTCTTGCCGCTAATTCAAAGACTTTAGCTATAGAATAAGACGGGAAAGCCATCGCCACGAAAAATAAAAAAAATGCGGGCGAAAGAGCAACGGCGGAAGCCGTTAATAAAGGCCTAGATTTATCAATGCTACCCAATATATCACTAATTTTTTTTTCACTTTCTTTTGATGAAATTGGTGAGGGAGGATTTTGCATTTTTATTCTCTAAAATTAATAAATTGCAAAGCTATGTCAAAATTTGCGGAACGAATTGCGTTCATCGCCTCTTGCAAATCGTCGCGTTTTTTACCATCAATTCTAACTTCATCGCCCTTAATCGAACCTTGAACCTTGAGCTTTAAATCTTTAATTTGTTTGATTATTTTTTTAGCAACTTCTTGTTCTATCCCATTTTTAAGTTTTATTTCTTGCTTAAGCGTTGTCCCGCCAGCTTTTTGAGGCTCACCAAATTCGAGAGCCTTAACATCAATTCCACGTTTTGTGGCAAAAACTTTTAATGAATCACGCACCGCTTCAAGCTTATATTCGCTATCGGCGCTGATATTGATAATATTTTCTTTGGCTTTTAATTCAACACTAAAAACTGCACCTTTGAAATCATAACGATTTGTGAGTTCACGCAGAACCGAATTAACGGCGTTATCGACTTCTTGAATATTTATTTTGGAAACTATATCAAAACTCGGCATAATTAAAAAATTAAATTTTATCCAATCCGTTTTTTAAATCATTTATCAAGTCTTCGCAACTTTCTAAACCAACGGAGAGCCTACACATTGTCTCATTTATACCAATCTTTTTTTGATCTTCAAGCGAAATATTTGAATGAGTTGTTGTTGAAGGATGAGTAATCAATGATTTGGCGTCGCCCAAATTATTTGAAATATCAATAATTTGAAGCGAATTCATAAAATTAAAACAGGTTTTTTTATTACCGACAGTCTCGAAAGCAATCATCGTCCCGCCATTTTTCATTTGTTGTTGAGCGATCGCAAATTGTTTATGCGATTTTAATTCTGGGTAATAAACTTTTTGAATTTTTTTATGTCCTTCGAGAAATTCGGCAATTTTTTTAGCATTAGTACAATGCCTTTCCATCCGCATTTGATAGGTTTCGAGGGCTTTAAAAATTATCCACGCATTAAATGAACTTAGTGCAGGACCGGTATGACGATGAAATGGTAATAAAATTTCTTTAATAAAACTTTGCGATCCCAAAACCGCTCCGCCCAAAGTTCTACCCTGCCCGTCAAAATGTTTGGTAGTTGAATAAACTAAAATATCGGCACCAAAATCAAAAGCATTTTGCGAATAAGATGAAGCGAAAATATTGTCAACGATAAGGCTGGCTCCATGCTTTTTAGCTAGATCGGCAACGAATTTTATATCGATGATTTCTAGATTTGGATTGGCCGGCGTTTCAATAAAAACAACTTTGGTATTTTTTTTGAAAGCATTTTTCCACTCATCATGATTAGTTCCGTCGACTAGAGTAACTTCAATTCCATAGTTTGGTAAAATTTTGGTGACAATATGAAAACATGATCCAAATAAAACTCGCGATGCGATTAAATGATCGCCCGCCTTGATTTGACACATGATTGAAGCGAAAACCGCGGCCATGCCCGAAGCCATTACACAAGCCGATTCACAGCCCTCAAGCAACGCCAATCGATCTTCAAGCATTTTTAAAGATGGATTAACATAACGTGAATAAACAAATCCCGGATCTTCGCCATTGAAGCGACTTTCGGCAATTTCCGCCGAATTATAACAAAAGCCCGAATTTAAATAAATTGCCTCGGAAGTCTCGCCAAAATTACTTCGAAGCGAACCGCCTCTAATCATCGTGGTTTCGTTGTGAAGTTTTGAAAAATCTAGATTTTTGTTTTTATAATTCATTGCCCAATTTATTGCTTTTAAATATTAAGGTTGCCTTAACAAAATATTCAAATAATTTGTTTTTTGCAAGAAATAAAAATATTATTAAAGTAAATTTTTTAAATCATAAAATAACAAATAAATATGCCAAAAAAATATTCCAAAATTAATGAATTAATTTTAACTTTTTTTTATTGCGGAAAGGCAAAATTTGCCCCCGGAACCTTTGGAACCATTGGTGCTTTACTATTTTGGGTTTTTATTAATAATTATTTTGTTGAAGAAAATTTTCCGGTTATTTTTCAATATTTTTTTTGGATTATTTTAACTGCGTTACTTTGTATTTATGCATTTTACGAAATTCCCAATTATCATTTGATCAAAAATTCCAAAGATATTGATCATAAATCAATCGTTGTCGATGAAGCGGTTGGCATCTTCATCGCTTTAGAGATTTTTAATTTTTCGGCACAAGAAATTTACATTTTAAATCAACCTAAATTTATGATTTACGTATTTTTATGTTTTCTTTTATTTAGATTTTTTGATATAAAAAAACCATCTTTAATCGGGGTTTGCGATCGTAAACTTAAAAATTCTTTTGGAGTTATGTTTGATGATATAATGTGCGGAATCCTTGCGGGAGTAATCACTTTGGTAATTTATAAATTTACCGTCAATTCAGAATTTTTCAAATTAATCAATTGTTAAAATAAGTTTTAAAAAAATTTATAATCGAGAAATTGACTTTGTGAAATTTTTAAAATAATCTTTGCACAGAAATTTAAAATATTAATCGATTTCAAACACAAAAAATCAAAATGATCGAGTTTTTTAATAGCCAAATCTTGCCAATTATCATGATAATTTTGCCGATTATTGGCAAAATTTTATTAGTCATTTTACCACTACTTGGCGCCGTTGCATATTTAACATTAATGGAACGCAAAGTTATTGCCTCAATGCAATTGCGCAAGGGTCCGTCGGTGGTTGGCCCATTTGGCTTGCTTCAACCTTTGGCCGACGCTTTAAAACTTATGCTCAAAGAAGTAATTTTACCCAAAGAATCTAATAAAATTTTATTTTTAATCGCTCCAATTATTACCTTC
>CAXNDB010000132.1:0-3671 GCA_964201025.1 Rickettsiales bacterium UBA1997
AAGAATAGGAAAATAAAATATGATTTTGTTGTTTTGGCATGATTAAATTTTTTCTAATTCAAATTTTTTAAAAAACTAAAATAACATTTTTATTTAAAAAAAATCAATATTTTTTAAATTAATTTTAATGATTTTTACGATAAATATTATTAACAATTGGTAAATAAATTTTATATGGAATTATGCGTAAAAACTTCAGAATAAATGTGAATTTTTTAGGAAAATGAATCTCAAATTTTTTCGCCATTAAGCCTTGGTAAATATAGTCCGAAGCCTGTTCTTGAGAAATTAAAAATGGCATCGGAAATTTATTTTTTGCCGTCAAGCGTGTTTTTACGAATCCAGGATTTATTACCGAAAGTGAAATATTATTGGCTTTCAATTCGGGATAAATTCCTTCGCATAAATTTATCATCGCCGATTTGGAAGCGCCGTAAGTTAATGATTTTGGTAAACCTCGATAACCGGCAACGCTTGCAATTGTAGCGATATGACCAGATTTATTTTCCATAAAATGCGGAACAACCAAATGTAAAAAATTTAAAAATCCATCAAAATTTACATGCATAATTTTTTTCGCAAGTTCTAAATCGAAATCGCGTAAATCCATTTGCTCATAGATCGCGCTGGCGAAAATTACCAAATCAATTTTATGATTTTTTGTTAAAATATTTTGCCAAGTTTTTTTTAGAGATTGATAATCTTCAACATCAACATTTTCAACAAAAATTTCACCAAAATTTTGGGGATTTTGTAATGATTTTTTTTCATCTTCAATCGTAGTTTTTAGTAGATTCAAATTCTCTAAAGAGCGTGCCGAAGCAATAACATTATAACCATTTTTACAAAGTTTTTTAGCTAGCTCGAAGCCAATGCCAGAGCTCGCTCCGACGATCCAACAATTTTTCATTAAATGCCAATTTTTTTAAAGCCAATCGTCAAAGTTGCCACTTTGAAGCCAAATTTTCTGAGTTCCGAAACATTGATCAAAGAATCATTATCAATCAAATACATCCAATCATTAATTTTTACATCGATTTTTCTGTTTTCAAGTGGAATTGTTAAAACGTAATTCATGCGCATCGCATTGCCATATTGCTCGCCTTTTGCAATGCCAACAACATCACCCGCTTTGCCGGTAAAATTATTGTCATCAAAAACTTTTAAATCCCAAACGCGATGATCAGTTTTGCCATCGGAAAAAACAAAATCTTCTTCGAGCTTGCCGTCATTATTTTGCCAAGTTCCCTTCATTTTCACGGTGAAAGTTTTGATAACCTTGCCACCGCGATCTTGTAAGATTCCAAAGGCTTCAAGATCACCTCGAAAATAATTGCGAATATCCATTTTTGGAGAATTAGCGGAATAAATTTGCGGTGAAATATTAGAGCATGAAAAGCACAACATAATTAATAAAAAATTGGTTAATAAAATAATTTTTTTCATAAATTTTTTTCAGAATTTTTAAGTTTATAGAGTAATAAAACCACAAGCATTTTTAAGGCACAAGGGATTATCGCATAAATAATTGGGATTGCCATTAATGAATCTTGATTAACATTTTTGGCATCAAAAGAAACCAGCCACAAAACCATGAGCGACAAGAATGAAGCACACATCAAACCCGCTTTGTTAATCATATTCCAAAACGCCAAATAACTTGAAATCTTATCATGCTTTTGGTGAATAATTTCAGCAATTATTGCGGGTGGCATCATTAAATCCGCTCCCAAAAAAACTCCCGATAAAAAACAGATTAGGAAAAATAAATCGCTATTTGAACTATCAACAAAATAAGCAAAAATAAAAGTTAAAATACTGCCCAAAATCGATATTGACCAAGAATTAATTTTACCAATTTTTTGAGCAATTTTTTTCCAAAAAATCATAAAAATTGCCGCCGATAAAAAATAAATTGTTAAAAAAATTCCTAACTTTTCTGGGCATTTTAAAACATCATTAACGTAAAATGTAATAACCGACGCCGGTAGGCTCACCGCAAGGGAATTAATAAAAAATATTCCAATAAATTTTAGAAAAATTTTGTGTGAAAAAATTTCTGCAAAAATTTTTCTAAAATTGAATTTAATCGAAATTTTATTTTCTTCATTTTGTACCTTGTGAAAGAAAAAAAATATCGAAAAAAATAACAAAAAAACAAAAACTAAACTTAAATAAAAATAATTATTTTCTTCATTTTTTAGCAAGATTTTTATAAGAGTTGGACTCGATGCTGCGATTAGAATGCCAATTAATCCGAAGAATTCTTTGTAAGAATTTACTTCAATTCTTTGTTGAGAATTTTTTGCAATTATCACCGCTAAAGCTTCAAAATTAATCACCGTTAAATTAAAGAAACTATAAGTTGTTAGCATCGACAAACCGAGCCAAAGCAGAATCATTGATGGATTGGTAAAGTGCGGTGGATTAAAAAGTGCAAAAAAACTTAAAGCTAAAAAACTAGCGCTGACATAAATTATTTTTTTATGCGAAATACTTTTTTTAATTAAATAATCGGACAATAGCCCTAAAAATGGCTCCTGAATTGCATCAAGAAGTCTTACCGCTAAAATAATAAAAGCCAAAAATGCCATATTTACATCAAATTGGCGAATATAAAAATCACTAACATTTATATAAATTGGCAAGCCAACAAACGCCAAAGGAATCGCTAAAACCGAATAATTTATAATATTTTTTTTATTCATTTTTTCCTAAAATAGCTTGGGTCATTTTTGGATAAGAAGACTTGTCGCTTAACCAAATATCGAAAAATCTTTTAGCAAAAACTAAATCATTTATTGTGCCCGCAAATTTGCCGTTAAAATATAATTTAACCCCGTTTTTTGGATCAAAAAAAGCGGTTTTACGATCACCTTTTTTGACTTCAAAAAATATTTCTTCAAGTTTATTTTGATAATTTTTTAGAAGGGTTTCATCATTGATATTATTGATTCTAGAGATTTCTTCCAATGATTTTTGAATTAAATCTTTTTTAGCAAAATCTCTTTGATAATTAATTACAAGCGCTGATTTATTTTGATAAGAAAAATTTTTGGTTTCGCTTAAAAGTTGAATATTATAAACATTAAAACTCCACACTTTTAAATTATAAGAGCCGAGCCTTGAGGGCTTAGAAAAATTTTCATCGATTTCCGGAAAATTTAAAAAATTTTCTTGAGAAATTTGTTGAGCAAAAACATAATTATTGCAAAATAAATTCAGCAAAAAAATTATAATTAATTTGAGAAAAAATGTTTTTCCAAAATTAATTATTTTCATATTTTTTGTAATTCAAATTGCACTAAATCTGTGCGATTGGCACTAAATCCAGCAATGCAGTAACTTAAATAAAATCGCCATTTGCGAATGAATTCTTCGGAAAATCCCATCGCCAAAACTTGCGATTTTTTGGCGTCAAAATTATTTAACCAAATGCGTAAAGTTTTTTCGTAATCATGACCAAAATTAAATTCACTTAAAATTTTAAAGCCATTATCTGCACATAAATGACGGATTACCGACTTAGATGGCAGAACGCCTCCGGGAAAAATATGTTTTTTAATAAAATCGACGCGATTTTTATAATCTTCAAAAACTTTTTCATCGATGGTGATAATTTGTAAAACTGCTTTGCCATCTTTTTTTAAAACATGATTTAATGTTTCGAA
>CAXNDB010000133.1:0-3647 GCA_964201025.1 Rickettsiales bacterium UBA1997
TTCCATTTCGCATTTAACTTCATCGATTTCTTTTTTTACACCGTCAATTTCTTTTTTTACGCCATTGATTTCATATTTAATGTCATTTTCAAATCTAGAAAATTCGTTTTTAGTGACAAAATTTTCCATTTCTCTTTTAACTCCATCGATTTCACGCTTAACTCCATCGATTTCTTTTTTAACTCCATCAATTTCATGCTTAACTCCATCGATTTCATGCTTAACTCCATCTATTTCTTTTTTTACTCCATCAATTTCATATTTAACTCCATCAATTTCTTTTTTAATTTCACCTTCAAATCGAGAAAATTCTTTTTTTGTAAGTAAATTTTCAAATTGATTAAGATGAAGATTAAAAAGCGTTGATGCTAGCTCTTCGGCGACCTCTTGAGTCATGCCGACATTTTGCATTTTTTTGGAAAAAGCGAGGGTGTTGAACATATTATTTTCAACCAATGGCGAGTTTAACATAGTTAAGTTTTTTAATGGTGATTATTAATAATAAAATAAAAAAATTATTTTGTATAAATTTTATATTTAATAAATTTCTTGTCAACACCAAATTTATTTTTGATTTTTGATGGCGGTTTATATAACTAAATTTAATAAGCGACGCGGTCCCCAGTCGCGGAGTCATCTTCAACATCAAAATGAAATTTTGATGGAGAAAAGCGACGAAGCCTTGCGATAAATTCATTCGCATCATTTAAGAAGCACACAAAATACCGCTTCCAATCTTAAATCAGGCGATTGAATTTGAAGGCGAGTCTGCGTAAGGTTATTTGCATAAAAAAAATAGCCTAAACGGCTATTTTTAGCAAATAACGGGATTAGGAGCCAAAGGCGACGCAATCCCTGGGGCAAGTCGTCTTCGAAATCAAAATGAAATTTTGATGGAGAAAAGCGACGAAGCCTTGCGATAAATTCATTCGCATCATTTAAGAAGCACACAAAATACCGCTTCCAATCTTAAATCAGGTTATTCGCGTTTAAAAAATAGCCTAAACGGCTATTTGTAGCGAATAACGGGACAAGGAGCGAATGTGACGCGGTCCCAGTCGCGGAGTCGTCTTCGAAATCAAAATGAAATTTTGATTGGTTATTCGCGTTTAAAAAATAGCCTAAACGGCTATTTTTAGCGAATAACGGGACAAGGAGCGAATGTGACGCGGTCCCAGTCGCGGAGTCGTCTTCGAAATCAAAATGAAATTTTGATTGAGAAAAGCGACGAAGCCTTGCGATAAATTCATTCGCATCATTTAAGAGTGGATGCGGTATTACTCGTCTTCTTGAGAAACATCAAAATCAATCGGAATTTTCTTCTCCGATTTTAAGCCTAATCCCCTCAAAGATTCGGCTTGCCAAAGTAAATTGCCCTTCCCTTCTTTCATTTGATTTAGAGCGTTGTCGAAGGCTTTTTGTGAATCATTTAATTTGCGTCCGATTTCTAAAATTGATTCGGTAAAACTCACAAATTTATTGTAAAGTTTTTCACCACGATTGACGATCGCCATCGCGTTTTTGCTTTGCATTTCACGCTTCCACAAATCATCAATAATTTTCAAACAAGCAATTAAATTGGTTGGACTCATTATTAAAATTCGTTTGGAATAAGCGTAAGACCATAAATCTTTATCAGCTTGAATAGCCAAAATATAAGCGGGTTCAACCGGCATAAACATCATGGTAAAATCAAGAGATTTTTCTAAATCATCATAATTTTTACTGCTCAAATTATCGACATGGGCATAAACCGCCTTGATATGTTCATCGAGATATTTTTGCGATTCTTCATCATTTTTACTTTCGCAAAATTTATTATAAGCCACTAATGAAACTTTAGAATCGGCAATGATTAAGCGATTGTCGGGCAAGTGAATTTGAAAATCGGGACGTAAATTTTGTCCTTCTTCATTGTTAAAAGATTTCTCTTTGAAATAATGAACATCACGTTGCAAGCCTGAATGTTGCAAGATGGTTTCAAGAATCATCTCACCCCAATTGCCTTGTTTTTTCGAGCTACCTTTTAAAGCACTCGCCAAATTATTCGCCTCATTACTAACCTTATTAGTTTGTTCTAATAAATTTTTAATTTGCTCTTGAAGTTCAACTCTTTGTTTTAGATCTTTGTCGTAAGTATCGGAAACTTGTTTTTTAAAATTATTAATGTTTTGTCCTAGAGGCTCAAGAATTAGAGAAATATTTTTTTTATTAATTTCGGTAAATTTTTCAGACTTTTCTTGTAAAATTTTATTAGCGATATTTTCAAAATTTTGACGCGATATTTTATGCAATTCTTCGATTTCTTTTTTGTGATTTTCGAGTTTTTCTTTTAAAAATTTAACTTCAGAATGACAATTTAAATTTTCACGTAAATAATTTTTATTTTCTTCGATAGTTTTTTGAACTTTTTCTTCAAAATCGGTAAATTTTTTCTCAGATTTTTCTAAGTTTTTCTCCAGATCTTCATAATGAGCTTGCAACTCCGAATTCCTTTTTTCTAATTCATCTTTTTTATACGAAGTTTCACGCAGAAGATTTTCATATTTTTGTGATTCGTGGTTTTTATTGTCAAATTTTGCTTGTGCCACCGCTATATTACTTGCTAAATCGGCATTTTGTTGTTTGAGATTCTCAAAGCGAGTATGTGCCACATGATTTTGACGAAAAATATATGCCAAAGCACTAATTAATAAAAAATTTACAAATAAAGATAAGATGAGAAACATAAATTACATATTTTTAAAGCTGGTGCGAAAATAAGAGTAACCAGTGATTATTGTCAAAATTGCTGCCGAAGAAAATAAAATTTTTGCCAAAACTCCAATAACTGAAACCAACAAATATTTTACATCAACTTCAATATAGCCACCAATCCATTGGTAAAGAACATAGGCTGAACCGTTGTCTCCCAACAGTAAACCCCCTATTCCAAACATCTGAACTGCGGTTTTATATTTTGCCAAAGTACTCACGGGCACACGAACATTTACTTCCGCTAAATATTCACGAAGTCCTGAAACCAAAACTTCACGACAGATTATAACAAGTCCCGGAAATAAAATCCACGGATTTAATGGATTAAATTTTATTAACATCACAATGGCAACTATTACCAAAAGTTTATCGGCGATCGGATCGAGACATTTGCCGAAATTTGATTGCGCCTTCATCGAGCGAGCGAAATAGCCGTCGAAATAATCGGTTATTGCCGCCACTCCAAATAAAAAAGCAGTGATAACATTTGATAACATTCCCGGAATATAAAAAGCCAAAACCAACAGAGGAATGATGAATATTCTAAGTGCGGTGAGAAAATTTGGAAGCTGTTTCATTGAAAAAATTGTTAATTATAATATTTACATAAATTATATTTATCTCAAAAAATAAAAATATCAATTATTTAATTATATAAAAATTTTTAAAACTTAAATTTATTGAGAATTTTTGTTGTTAATTACTTTTTCGATTTTCATTTTTGCCTCTTCCAACCTTGAAGCGCAATGTTCTTTTAGAGAATTGCCTTCTTCGTAAAGCTCGATCATTTGATCAAGATTTATTTTTTGCGATGAAAGAATTTGCGAAATCTCCTCGAGCCTTGCCATTGAATCTTCGAATGACATTTTATTAATTTTTTTTACGACAGA
>CAXNDB010000134.1:0-3631 GCA_964201025.1 Rickettsiales bacterium UBA1997
CCTCAACTTCTGTTATGTTTGATAAGTTGCAAGCGAGATATTTACAATCCTCAGAAATTTCCGACGCAAGTTGTTGAAGTTTTTCTTCTTTTGTTCCTGAAAGCACTAATTTAGCACCTTGAGAATGTAAAGTTTTGGCGATGGCACAGCCGATTCCGCCAGTTGCACCCGTAATTAAAGCATTTTTTCCATTAAGTGTAAACATAAATTTTGATAATTTTATTGATTGATAATTTCTATTAACCTTTGCATTTTTTCAATATCTTTTTTATCATATCCTAAATCATTTTTTTGTTGTGTAAAATTATTTTTTTTAACCTCTCGTTTTGGTGTTTCAATTTTAGAATTGTTTTGAATTTCAGATGATTTTTCTTTTAAAAGTTCTTTGCTATATTCGTTTTCAAAGCTATTTGTTTTAATTATTTCCGGTGTTTTCAAAATATCAGAAAAATTAATTTTCAAAATACCAATAAAGCCTCTTACAGCAGGATCAAGAAGTTCACCAGAAAAAGATATAATCGAAGCAGAATAAGAATCATTAAACCATTTCGGCATTTTTGCTGAATCTTTTCTAACAAATCTTTTACCTAAAGCATAATCGAAAAAACAATTATAAAGTGAAAAAATTAATCCAAAAATTAATAAAGATTTAATTGCTCCAAAGCATAAACCTAAAAATCTGTTTAGATAAATATTTATTGATTCACTTAAATCTTGCGTAAACCTTCCGGTTAAAAAGAAAAAAGCGATAAATGAAATCATAAATATAATAATTCTTACGACGACATCGAGAACTAATCTGCTTTCAAAATATGGCGAAATTGCATCGGCTAAAAATGGCGAAACTAAATAAGATAAGGCAAAAGCTATAATCCAATTCAATAATGAAAAAACTTCTTTAACTGCACCCCTGTAACAAGCAACTATGATTATAAAAAGAGTTACCGTAAAAAATATTATGTCTAAAATATTGAAAGCGCCCATATTATTTAAAAATATTTGTTTTTACCAATCTGACGAATGGAAGATTTTTTAATATATCAATTGGATTTTTTATATCCAAATTTTTGTTTGTAAAATTTTCACTAAATAGATTTTTTATATCATTAATCTTTTTTTTGCTAGAATTTTTTATTTTAGCAAAAGTAATTATATTTTTTATTTGTGAATTAATAAAATTTTGCGTATTAAGTGAATTCTCAGAGTCATCGTTAACATAAAATAAAAAACAACGAATTAGAACCTTGGCAAGAGTTATTCTTTTACTGTAAAAATTAAAATCGGTCGATTTATCCAAAGAAATATTCCATAAAAAATCTGCAACATAATAAAGCTCTTTAAAGCTTTGATTTAAAGGTTTTAGGCCCAGGGATTCAGAGCAATTTTTTGTGGGTAAAAGATTTTTTGGATCTAAATAAAAATTTGTTAATCTCTTGAATGCAATTTTATTATTTTTATCTAAATTTAGTAAATTAAAAATTAAATATGAAATTTTTTCATGAGTTTTTTTTACATTAAAATCTTGATCATTTTCGGCAATTTTTTTAAGTTGCTGGCATCTAGTTTGAGTAATGAATTCAATTAAACTGAATATGTCATTTTCAAAAATTATTGGCAATAATTTTTCATCAATATCGGCATTTTTTGTTGCTAAAATAAGCGTTTCTTTTGACCAATCTTCAAAAGCGACTATTTTTAAAAAATTATCGAGAATTTTCTGTTTATTTTCAACTGAATCGATGATCACAAAAAAAATATTAAATATTAAAAAAATGAATGTATATTGTGATGAGAGTATTTCGTAAATTTTTTCAAAAAACAACTAAAAACGTTAAATGACCAATAATATTTTTACATCCAAAAATCTACTTCCCGTTCATAAAAGATTCGATTTAGTTTTTAAAAAGGGTAAAGGCGTTTATCTTTATACCGACAAAGCTAAATATCTCGATTTTGGGGCGGGAATAGCGGTGAATGCTCTCGGACATTGTCATAAAAAAATGGTTAAAGCCATTTCAAAACAAGCCAAAAAATTATGGCACGTATCAAACATTTACAACACATCAGAACTCAATAATTATGCCGAAAAATTAGTTAAAGCTAGTGACTTTGCTGATTATGCTTTTTTTTGCAATTCGGGAGCGGAAAGTATCGAATGTGCAATTAAAATGATTCGTCGTCATTTTTATGTTAAAAATCAAAGTCAAAAAAATCGTATTATAACTTTTACCGGAGCTTTTCATGGACGCACCATGGCGACAATTTCGGCGGCCGCAAAACCAAAATATCTCGAAGGTTTCGAGCCTAAATTAGAAGGATTTGATAATGTTGAATTTGGCAATATTGAAGCGGTGAAAAAGGCTATAAATGCTAATACGGCGGGCATTTTAATCGAACCGATTCAGGGTGAAGAGGGGATTAGGGTTTCCGATAAAAATTTCATTAAAAATTTAAGAAAATTATGCGATGAAAATGATTTATTATTAGCTTTTGACGAAGTTCAATGTGGTATGGGACGCACTGGAAAGCTTTTTGCGCATCAATTTTATGAAACTAAGCCCGACATCGTTTCGACCGCCAAAGCAATTGCCGGAGGATTTCCACTGGGAGCTTGTTTGGCAACCAAAAATTCTGCATCGGGCATGGTTTTTGGAGTGCATGGTACAACCTATGGAGGCAATCCTCTAGCTATGGCGGTAGCCAATGCAGTTTTAGAAGAAATGCTCAAAGAAAATTTTTTGAAAAATGTACAAGAAGTTGGAAGTTTTTTAAAAAATGAATTAATTAAAATTCAACAAAAATTTCCTGATTTAATTGATGAAATCAGGGGCGAAGGCTTAATGCTTGGAATAAAAATTAATCAAAAAATTGAAAATGGAATTGTGGTTAAAAAATTTATTGATAATCATTTTTTAACAATTCCCGCTGGCGAAAATGTTATAAGAATTTTACCACCCCTTATAATCACTAAAAAACATGTGCTTGAGGCAATTGAAAAAATAACTAGAAGCTTTGAAGAATTGAGGTAATTTTTATAGAATCGCCAGTATTTTTAATAAAAAAATACTTTAATTTTAGACCTTCGGAACGATTTTTTCAATCTCTTCGCGAACAATATTTTCAACCATCAAAGGTAGATTGTCATTTAGCCATTTCTCAAGCTTTGGTTCCATTAAATTAATGGCGATTTTGGTAAGAGTTTCGTCGCGAGCAAAATTGCCAATATTGTTAACAAGATTCTTTGCTTCCATAAGCTTTTTCATTGAGTTTGAGGCTTGATAAATGGTTTCTTCGTGAATTAAATTATAATTTATTTTTTCTAAAATTGCATTATTTTTATTAATATTTTCTTCGTTTAATTTTAAATCTTTTTCTACAAAAAATTCTTTTTGACTAAAGTTTTTTTCAAAATTTTGAGGATAATTAATTTTATTCAAATCTTCCAATTTTGAGATGGGTTCGATTGGTTTTTGAGCGATAAAATTTTGAGCAATATTTAGATTTTCGATAATTTTTTCTTGCTTTGGCAAATCTTGGTATTCTTGATTTGGTAATGATTTATTTACATTTTGTTCAACTTCATTTTTAACAACATTTTCTTCAATAATTTTCTCTTCAACAACTTCATTTT
>CAXNDB010000135.1:0-3534 GCA_964201025.1 Rickettsiales bacterium UBA1997
AAAGTTATCGACAATGAGCAATATTTTTTTAGTGAAATTTCGGTAATTATTCAACCTAAAATCAACGACAAAGATAAAGAGTTGATAAGTCTTGTAAAAGCATGTGCCGAAAGTTTTTCTAAATATTCTCAATACAATAAAAAAATCAGTGCTGAAATTTTAAATGAGATAGCTAAAATCAAAACTACCCAAGATATTTTATATTTTATTGCTGGTCACGTTAATTCTTCTTATCAACAAAGGCAGGTCATTTTAAATGAAAGAGATTTAAAAAATAAATTTTATAAATTGCTTGAAATAATTAATACTGAAATTGAAATTAGCGAAGCCGAAGAACGAATTAATCGCTCGATTCAAGAAAAATTTACCAAGCACCAAAAAGAAGTTTATTTTAATGAACAACTTAAAAATATTAAAAAAGAACTTGGGCAAGATGAAGATCCTGACATTACTGAATTAAAAAATAAAATTGCCAAACTAAAATTATCCAAAGAAATTCGTAAAAAATGCGATTATGAATTGCAAAAATTACAAAAAATGAGCAATTTCTCTTCCGAATCGGGAGTAGTTCGCAACTATCTTGATTGGATAGTTTCTTTGCCGTGGTCCAAAAAATCTGAAGCGATTCACGATTTAAATAATGCCAAAAAAATTCTCGACAAACATCACTATGGTCTTGACAAAATTAAAGAAAGAATTTTGGAATTTATCGCAGTGCAAATTAAAACTAAAGGTGCTCGCGGACCAATTCTATGCTTGGTCGGAGCGCCAGGAGTCGGCAAAACTTCTTTGGCAAAATCAATCGCCGAAAGTTTAAATCGTAAATATGTTAAAGTTTCGCTCGGTGGCGTTAAAGATGAATCGGAAATTCGTGGACATCGTCGCACTTACGTCGGAGCGATGCCGGGACGAATCATTCAATCAATGAAAAAAGCCGAAACCATTAATCCTTTAATGCTTCTTGATGAAATTGATAAAATTTCGAGTGATTTTCGCGGTGATCCAGCCTCGGCTTTACTAGAAGTTCTTGATCCCGAGCAAAATGTTAATTTCTCCGATCATTATTTAGAAGTCGATTACGATTTATCAAAAGTAATTTTCGTAGCAACCGCTAACACTGTAAATTCAATCCCGATTCCGCTTAGAGACCGCATGGAGATAATTAATATTTCTGGTTATACTGAAAGTGAAAAATTGCAAATCGCTAAAAAACATATTATCCCGAAATTAATCAAAGAAAATGGCTTAAATAACAAAGAATTTTCGATTGAAGATGAGGCAATTTTAACTTTAATTCAACGTTATACTTTTGAAGCCGGCGTTAGAAATTTAAATCGTGAAATAGAAAATTTAATTAGAAAATCGGTTAAGTTAATTGTCACCAAAGAAGTCAAAAAAATTGATGTTAATAATGATAATTTACAAAAATATTCGGGCCCCGCAAAAAAAGATTATGGCAGAGCTCGCGACCTTGATTCTGTCGGGATTGTAACGGGAATGGCCTATACTCAATATGGTGGAGATTTACTCGAAATTGAAGCTTTAAAATTTGAAGGAAGTGGCAAAATTCAAATTACGGGAAGCCTCGGCGACGTTATGAAGGAATCGGCAAGAGCTTCACTAAGTTATGCTCGATCAATCGCTAAAACTTTAAAAATCGATGCCAAAAAATTTAACAAATTTGATTTTCATATTCACGTTCCCGAAGGTGCTACGCCGAAAGATGGCCCATCGGCGGGAGTTGCTTTATCGGTTTGTTTAATTTCAGTTTTGGGTGAATATAAAATTCATCGCGATATCGCCATGACCGGTGAAATTACTTTGAGTGGCAAAGTTTTGGAAATTGGTGGTCTCAAAGAAAAACTTTTGGCGGCACTTCGCGGTGGAATAAAAAAAGTTCTAATTCCACAAGCTAATGTTAAAGATTTAGAAGACATGCCAAAAGAAGTTTTGAAAAATCTTAAAATAGTGCCGATCGCCACGATTGACGAGGCTTTGAAGGAATGTTTAATTATTAAAAATAATGATCGAATTAATTCAAAAACAACAAAAAAATCTACTAAAAATAAGAATTGAAAAATATCTTTAAAATTAAATAATAATTTTAAGTAGATGAAATAAAAAATTTAAAAAAATGAATCCGCAAAATAATAAAAATTTAATTTTAGCGACAAGTTTGTCGGTAGTTATCATGATTTCTTGGACTTGGTTTTACGAAAAACCACGTCTTGAAAAAATCGCAATTCAACAACAAATTAACGCAGAAACTAAAAATTCAAAAAGCGAAAAAAGTTCCGATAAAATCGCTGAAGAAAACTCTGCTTCCCAAGCTCCGATCGTTGAAAAATCTGTAAGCGAAGCCACTAAAAAAATTAATCTCGAAGAAAAAAGCGAAGTGATTGTTTTGGCAAAAACTGGCAAAGAAATAATCGAAAAAACTGGTCACGAAAGAGTTAGAATCGAAAGCAAATCACTTCATGGCTCAATCAATTTAAGGGGTGCTCGCTTTGATGATTTAACTTTGGCACAATATTTTAAAAATCCCGATAAAAAAGAAGAGGTTATTCTTTTTTCGCCGGCCGAAAGTAAAGAAAGATATTTTGCTGATTTTGGTTTTGCGAGTTCTAATTCTAACTTAGAGCTTCCTAAGTCCGATAGTCTTTGGCAAGCCGATGATTTAAAATTAACTCCCAAAAATCCAATTACACTTTCGTGGAAAAATTCACAAAATATTGAGTTCCGAATTAAAATTTCTCTCGATGAAAATTATTTATTTACCATTCAACAAAAAGTTATTAATCGAAGCCTTGAAGCCATTGTTTTAGCACCTTTCGGTCGCATCAATCGAGCTCTTAATAATCAACAAAAAGCAACTTATATTTTGCATGAAGGTGCGATTGGAGCCTTTAACGGCATTTTGTCGGAAAAAACTTACGAAGATTTAGTTGAAGAAAAAATTCAAAAATTTAGCGATAAGGGTGAAAGTGGTTCATGGCTCGGAATCACCGATAAATATTGGCTGAGTTCAATGATTCCTGACAGAAAAATTTCTTTCGAAGGCAGTTATTTTCACGAATATAAAAATCAAAATAATTTTTATAATGTTGATTTTATTGGTCAAGAATCTCAAATCGCCGTTAATGATGAATTGAGTCTTGAGCATCATCTTTTCGCCGGCGCTAAAAAAGTTAAAATTTTAGATGATTATAGTAAAAAACTCGAACTCAAATTATTCGATCGTGCCATTGATTTTGGTTGGTTTTATTTTTTAACCAAGCCTTTCTTTTTTGTCATTGAATTTTTGTATAAAATTTTCGGTAATTTCGGTTTAGCAATTTTAGGAATGACGGTTATAGTCAAGCTGGCATTGTTTCCAATGGCAAATAAATCTTATTCGGCAATTGCCAAATTAAAGAAAATTCAACCAAAAATTGAAGCGATTCGCGAGAAATATAAGGATGATAAACTGGCTTTGAATCGTGAAATAATGGAATTTTATAAAAAAGAAAAAATCAATCCGGCGGCGGGTTGCTT
>CAXNDB010000136.1:0-3528 GCA_964201025.1 Rickettsiales bacterium UBA1997
ATTTCTGGAAATTGTTCCTTAATTTTTGTACAAATTTTTTCATTATCGGTAAAGAAAAATTTTGCATCGGAATCTTTTAATTCATAAAAAAGATTATCTTCGGAAATATTATTAAAAATCGGAACCGTAATTGCACCTGCTAAAATAGCACTCAAATCAACTATTAACCAAATTGGATTTTGATAAGAATAATTAGCGAAAGATTGTCCTCTTTTTAATCCTAGCTTTTCCAAACCTCTGGCAAGAGAAATAATTTTTTCATAAAAATCTTGATTGGAAAAGCTTCGCCATTCTTGATTTTCTTTAAAATTTAAAAAATTTTTATTATTAAAATTCTGGTGTTGAAATTTAATTAATTCGCCTAAATTATTAAAATTTTTCATGATTTAATTTTTTAAAAATTAGTAAATTTTCATTAATAAATTCCACAACAAAGATAGCTTGCGATGAAGATTTTCATGATTGCGGATGATTTCACGAACTAAAATATCGATATTCGCCATTTTGGCAAAAATCAAAGTAAGCATCATTAAAAATAAGATTGAAAAATAATTAATTAAGGAATCGATCAATCCAGACTTGATAAAGCCTTCGGAACTTTTAATATTTTCAACTTTTTTTATTCTTGCAGTGGTTTTTGGATGAGTTGAAAAAATTGTAAAATAGCCATTTTCACCCAACATTGAAAGTGCCAATGCCATATTTTTGCCACCAAAAGCCTTGCTGGCTTGCATATCGCATCGATATTCAATTGAACGTGAAGTAAATTTTCGTAAAAACTCATAAACATTGTAAACAATCACCGAGTTAAAAAAAGTAAATAGGCTGTTAAAAATATTATAACCCGTTGACATTAAATAAGCTGAAGACCTTCCGCCATAAGGAAAAACCGAAGCTAAATTTGCTAATCCAATAAAAATTAGACGCAATAATTTACTGATAAAATTAGTGACTTTTTGATTGGTGATTACAATAAAACTTGGCAAAAAATCTTTGTTAATTAAATGCGACATTTCATGCGAAATAACGCTTCTAACCGCTGACAAAAACATTTTTGGTTCGGGACATAAAACTAAATAATGATCAATTAATCCACGAGTAATTACTATTGCTCTAGAGCCAAGACTAGCAACGGCATAAGCGTTTATTTCATTAGAATTTTTTATATATAAATGCACCGAATTTTCGCCAAATTTTTCTTTGACTTGCGACATAATTGGAGTAAGAAAATCATATTCTTTATATTTCTCATATTTCTTGCATTTTTTTAAAGATGATCTTACTGAAAAACCAAAAATAAAATCTAAAAATAAATAAAAAAGCATTAAAAAACTGATAAGGAAAATAACGATTCCGAAGGCATTAATTAATTTACTAAATATTGAGCCGGAGATAATAAATTCGCCCTTTTGATAATCAATGAAGGGTAATAATATTGCTAAAAATGGTGATAAAATAAATAATAGATTAAAACATGCGACTACATAAACTAATATCAAACTAAAAGGCTTGGCGAACATTTTGTATATGAAAATAAATTGTTATTTGAAATTTTTATTTTAGTGTTATTATATAAAAACAATAAAAGTTTAATTTTCTAATTCAACATAATAAAAATGCGTACAATTCGATTCAAAAATTTTGAAATTTCAAATAATTTACCCTTTGTTTTAATCGCCGGACCTTGTCAAACTGAATCTCGCGACCATTCGATGATGATGGCGGAAAATATTAAAAAAATTTGCGATAAATTAAAAATAAATTTTATCTATAAATCATCTTTTGATAAAGCCAACCGCTCTAGCGTTTCTAGTAAAAGAGGCATGGGCTTAGAAAATACTTTACCAATTTTTGCCGAGATTAAAAAGAATTTTGATTGCCCAATTTTAACCGATATTCACAATGAAGAACAATGTAATTTGTTAGCTAATTGTGATGAAGTTGACGTTTTGCAAATCCCTGCCTTTCTGTGTCGCCAAACTGATTTACTGGCTTGCGCCGCTAAAACTAATAAAATTATTAACGTTAAAAAAGGGCAATTTTTAGCGCCTTGGGACGCCCAAAATATTGTGCAAAAAATCGATCATAATGGCAATAATAAAATTATGTTGACTGAACGTGGCGTTAGCTTTGGTTACAACACTTTAGTTTCCGATATGCGTAGTTTACCAATTATGGCAAAAACCGGATGCCCGGTAATTTTTGATGCAACCCATTCGGTTCAACAACCCGGAGGGCTTGGTGGAGCTAGTGGCGGACAAAGAGAATTTGTCGAAACTTTAGCCTCGGCGGCCGTCGCGGTTGGAGTTGCGGGCTTATTTATCGAAACTCATCAAGACCCTGACAATGCACCTTCCGATGGTCCGTGTATGTTGCGTCTCGACTCGCTTGAACTACTTCTTACAAAGCTTAAAAAATTTGATGAAATTGCCAAAAATTTTAAATAATTATGAAAAAAATATTAAAAATTTTAGTGATCGATGATGACACTCGTCTTCGCAATCTGCTGGGAAAATTTTTAACAGAAAACGGCTTTGAAACCACTTTAGCAAAGGATACCGCAGAAGCAAAATCATTTTTAAATATTCAAAAATTTGATTTATTAATTGTCGATGTAATGCTTCCAAATCAAAATGGCATTGAATTTACCCATAATTTTCGCCTCGCCCTCGACACTACTCCGATAATCATGCTCACTGCTCGAGGTGACCAAGATGATCGTATTAAAGGTCTTGAAGTTGGCGCTGACGATTACATGCCTAAGCCTTTTGAGCCCAAAGAACTTTTACTTCGCATTAACAATATTTTAAAAAGAACGCAAAATAATATTTTTAATAATAATTTTGAGCAAAAAAATATTGGCAATGAATCCATAATTTGCTTTGGAAGTTTTAGTTTTAATCCGCATCAATTGCGTTTAAAAAAAGGTGAAGAATTTATTCATCTCACCGAAAGCGAAGCCAAAATTTTAAAAATTCTTGGTGAAAATCAAGGCAATGCCATCGCTCGCAACAAATTATCAGAAATGCTTGGCGGAGTTGATGAAAGAAGCATTGATGTTAGCATCACGCGTTTGCGAAAAAAAATCGAAGCCAATCCCAAGCAACCACATTATCTGCAAACCATTAGAAATTTTGGCTATATTTTATATGATTAAAAATGCCAAATAAAATCGTTTTTTTAATTAAATTTTTTTAATATAATTTATTGTCGAAAACTCATAAAATGTTTTTAAAATAAAAAATATTTTAAATAATTTATTTCATTTTCTTGATAAAAAAATACCAAAAAGCTTTTAGTGTTATCGAAATTTCAATCGTTATTTTGGTGATTGGCATCTTGATTGTTGGCATATCGCAAGCGATCGAAATGTTCTCTGAAGCTTCATTAACAAGCGCTCGCAATCTCTCAAAATCATCGAGAATTTCGCGAATCGATGATTTATCTTTATGGCTTGACGCCACTTCCGACAAGGCTTTCGACAAAGAAAAAGATGATGGAGCAACGATTTCAATTTGGAAAGATACT
>CAXNDB010000137.1:0-3508 GCA_964201025.1 Rickettsiales bacterium UBA1997
CTTCCACTCTTAAATGATGCGACCGAATTTTTCAGGTCTCGTCTTTGCGCGCCTAGATTAACTAGGCTTACGCAGACTCGCCTTCAAATTCAATCGCCTGATTTAAGATTGGAAGCGGTATTTATGAGAGACTAATTAATTTTTTAACGCAAAACGCTTCATCTTTTTTTTCAAAAAAGATTCACGACTGGGATTGCGTCGCCTTTGGCTCCTAATCCCGTTATTCGCTAAAAATAGCCGTTTAGGCTATTTTTTTAACGCGAGAAACCTTACGCAGACTCGCCTTCAAATTCAATCGCCTGATTTAAGATTGGAAGCGGTATTTCTGAGTCAAGAATAAAGTATGTAAAATTTTTCACAACGCTTCATCTTTTTTTCAAAAAAGATTCACGACTGGGACCGCGTCGTTTGGCGTCGTCGCTTTTCTCAATCAAAATTTCATTTTGATTTCGAAGACGACTTGCCCCTGGGACCCGCGTCGCCTTTGGCTCCTAATCCCGTTTCTCGCTAAAAATAGCTGTTTAGGCTATTTTTTTAACGCGAATAACCAATCAAAATTATCTCGGTTCGGTGATGAATCCAACATTTTTTAAACCGAGTTTTTGGGCTAAAGATAAAATGTGGCTAACATTACCAAATTGTGCGTCGGCGTCAGCTCTGATATTGATTTGGGCGTCGATATTTTCTTGCGAAATTTCGCGTAAATGATTTTCTAAATCCTTGATTAAAAAACTTTGTTCTTCTAAAAAATATTCGCCATTTTTAGTGATCGAAATAGTAATTGGATTTTTTTCTTGAGTGGAGATTCCTGAATCTTTCGGCAAATTAAGTTGAATTGAGGAAGTTAAAATCGGTGCGGTGATCAAAAAAATTACCAACAAAACTAACATCACATCAACAAGGGGAGTCATGTTGATTTCACTGAGTGGAGCTTGTAAATCTTCTTTATCAAAACCGCTTTGCATTTTATAAATTTTGATTGGATAAATAAACGGTGATTTGTTCCGCCAAATGTCTCAAATTTTGAATCAAAAGTCGATTAAGACGAACAAAACTATTATAAGCTAGAACTGCAGGAATGGCGGTGGCAAGACCAATTGCGGTGGCGATTAAAGCTTCGGCGATTGGACCCGCCACAACATTCAAGCCAACACTGCCTTGAATCGAAATTTTGCTCAAAGCGTGATAAATTCCCCACACTGTTCCGAAGAGCCCAACGAAAGGCGCGATTGAGCCAATCGATGCCAAAATTGTTAAACCGCGATCAAGCCAAAAACGAATTTCGTCGAGGGTTTGCGCAAGATGCATGGTTAAAATTTCTTTTTTGGCTTCGTGTGATTTATAATTTTCCAACGTTGATTTTAAGGCACTTACTCTTGTTAATATTAAGTTTGTAGAGCCTTTGGATTGTTGGTTTGAGGCTATATTATCGATATTTAAAAACCACTCTTTTTTATTAGAAATTTCTTGGCAAAAATTTTTATAAAAACCATATTCTTTTTTTAATTTTAAGGCTTTATAAAAAATAACATACCAACTTAAAATTGACATGATAATGAGAATAATAAAAACTAAATTGACGATTGGGTCGCCTTGTTGCCAAATGCTTAGAAAATTCATTTTAAATTATTTTAAATTCAATTGGAACGATAACTTTGGCTTGCACAAATTTGCCAAATTTTTTAGCGGGAATGAATTGCCAATTTTTGACGGCTTCAATCGCCGATTCATCGAGAAGGCTTGAACCGCTTGACGATAACAGCTTAATATTTAATGCACTTCCATCTTCTTTGACTACAACTTCGAGCAAAATTTTGCCTTCAATACCACGATCGCGAGCGGTTTTTGGATAAAGTGGAGCGGGGTTGTTTAAATATTGAGCGTCAAAAATCGGCTCGCTTTGAGCGTTATTTTTTTCTTGAAAATTTTTTGAATCGTTATTTTTTGTTTGAGAAATTAAAGATTTTTGTGAAGTATTTTTAACTAAATTTTTTTTAGAAATTTCTTCATTAAAAAAACTTACTTTTATGATTTTTTGTTGAGTAAATTGTGGTTGAAAATTTACAAAAAATGCCAATAAAATTATTGCATGAAAAGACACCGCGAGGATTGCTGGCTTTGCATCGAAAATATTTTTTTGAAAAATAGAATTTATCACAAACTTGATTAATTATTTAATGATTGTGAAAGTTATTATCACTAAAATTATTTTTAAGTCAAATTATTTTTTTAAAGCCGATTTTTTTGGTAATTTTTTCATGATTTTTTCAATCAAAAAAAATGGCAAAGCTAATAAAATACGAATTATAACATAAAAAATAATTGGAAAAATAATGCGTCCACGATTTTTTTCTATTCCAGCAATTATTTTTTGCGAAGCCACATCTGCGTTCATCAAAAATGGCATATAAAAATTATTAATCGCGGTCATTGGGGTTTTAATATATCCGGGGCAAATAACATTAACTTTTATCCCAAATTGAGCTAAATTTGTGCGCAAAGATTCGCCATAAATTCTAACGGCGGATTTACTAGCACTGTAAGCGGGAGAGCTTGGCAAAGAAACGAATCCAGCCAATGAAGAAATGATGGCGATTTGCCCATTTTTTCTTAAAACCATTTTTTCGATGACGGGTTGAATAATGTTTAAAACGCCATAAAGATTGGTATCAAAAATTTCTTTAATTTGGGCAAAACTTTCGGTGCCACGAGCGGTGCCACCTGAAATACCAGCATTCGCAATGATTAAATCGAGAGCAAAATTTTCTTCGATTTCGGCGATATAATTCTGCGATGCAATTTCGTCTTTGACATCCAAAATTTTTAAGTAAATATTGGCATTTGAATTTTGACAAAGATTTTTTGTTTCTTGTAAATTTTCAAAATTACGAGCACATAAAAATAAATTCTGAGTTTTTTTAGAAAATTCAATGGCGAGTGCACGACCTAGACCAGAGCTGGCTCCCGTGACTAAAACATTTTTAAATTTTGACATAATGAAGAAAAATTTTCAATTTATTTCCTTTGAAGGAATTGAAGGTTGCGGTAAATCAACCCAAGCTAAAAGACTTTATGAATATTTTTTATCAAAGCAAATGGATTGTTTGCTTACGCGCGAACCCGGTGGATCGTTGGCGGGAGAGAGGATTCGCGAGATTCTGCTTGATGAAAATATTGAAAAACTTTCCGCCAAAACTGAATTATTATTAAATTTTTCGGCTCGAATTGAGCATGTGGAAAAAGTTATTAAGCCCGCTTTAAAAAGTGGAAAAATTGTGATTTGCGATCGTTTTATTGATTCGACTTTTGCCTATCAGGGAAGTGCTATGGGCTTGAGTTACGAGGTTATTGAGCAAATCCAAAAAATTGCAATTGGAGAATTTTTACCCGACATCACTTTTTTAATAGATGTTTCGGTTGGTGATGCTTTTGCCAGAATTTCTTGTCGCGGAAATAATAATCGTTACGAAAATCTCGGCAAAGAATTTCATCAAAAAGTTTATGATGG
>CAXNDB010000138.1:0-3501 GCA_964201025.1 Rickettsiales bacterium UBA1997
ATTTAACCATATCTTTGTTTACCGCTCCTTTAACGGAAAGTCCAAGAAAAACATCCGCTCCTTTCATCGCTTCGGCTAAAGTGCGAGCTTTAGTTTCAACGGCGTGAGCTGATTTCCATTGATTCATGCCGTCGGTTCGACCTTTGTAAATAACTCCCTTAGTATCGCATAAAATTGCGCTTTCATGAGGTAAGCCCATAGCTTTTAAAAGTTCTAAACAAGCGATTCCGGCCGCACCGGCTCCGTTAACGACAACTTTTATTTCATTAAATTTTTTGCCCGATAAATGTAACACGTTAAGAATTCCGGCGGCAGAAATTATTGCGGTGCCGTGTTGGTCATCGTGAAAAACTGGAATATCCATAATTTCACGAAGTTTGCTTTCAATGATAAAACATTCTGGCGCTTTAATATCTTCGAGATTAATCCCGCCCCAGCTCGGCCCGAGATATCTAACGGCGTTAATAAATTCATCAACATTTTCAGTGTCAACTTCGATATCGACTGAATCAATATCGGCGAAACGTTTAAACAAAACCGATTTTCCTTCCATCACGGGTTTGCCGGCAAGAGCCCCAAGATTGCCAAGGCCTAGAACCGCCGTGCCGTTGGAAATAACCGCAACGTAATTGCCTTTGGCGGTATAATCATAAGCCAAATCAGGATTTTTTTGAATTTCTAAACATGGCACCGCAACTCCAGGAGAATAGGCGAGGGCGAGTTCACGTTGAGTATTGAGTGGCTTGGTTGCATGCATGGCAACTTTTCCAGGTTGTCCCTGAATATGAAAATTTAAAGCCTCGATTTCTTTTTGAGTTTTGTTATTTGATTTTGAAGAATTCTTTGAATCATCAATATTGTTTTGCGAATGTTTTTTATTTGACATAATTAATTTTAAAATGTTAAAAGTTAAATCAATTTAGCTAAACAAATTACTTTTTAAATTTTTATTGTCAAAAATTGTTTATGGATTCATTTGAAATTCTTCAAGAAAATATTTCACAAAATTGCTTTAAAAGGCATGAGGGACAAAGGCAAATCGACTTTTTAATCTTGCATCATTTGCAAGCAAATTCTATTGCACAAACCGTCGAAGCTCTCGAATATCATCAAGTGAGTGCTCATTTTTTAATCGATAAGAATGGTAAAATTGCACAAGTGGTTGATGAAAATGATATTGCTTTTCATGCTGGAGTAAGTTTTTGGAATGGTTTTGAGGGATTAAATATCAATTCAATTGGCATTGAATTTATAAATTCTGATCCTTTTTCCAATAAATTTTCACATCAGCAAATGCTCGCTGGCGTTGATTTAACAAGCTATTTAATTAATAAATATAATATTCAGAGTAGGTATGTTTTAGGTCATTCCGATATCGCCTATAATTCAGCGACGGGATTACTTGATCGCAAACAAGATCCTTCGCATTTATTTGATTGGGAATTTTTAGCCAAAAAAAATATCGGATTATATCCAAAATTATTAATCGAATCTAGTGATGAAAACTTGATATTCGAGCTCGGAGACGAAAATTTACAAATTGAAAAAATCAAAAGAAATCTACAAGAATTTGGTTATAAAATTATGAATATTAATAATATTTTTGACGAAGAAATGCAGATGTTGGCACGAGTTTTTAACCGCCATTTTAACAATAAAATTGATTTACGAAGCCAAGATTTATGGCTTCAAAGCTCGGATCAAATTCTATTAAATTTGCTTACGCAAATTTAGGGAAAAACGGCAAGGCTTCGTCGCTTTTCTCCATCAAAATTTCATTTTGATGTCGAAGACGACTCCGCGACTGGGACCGCGTCGCTATCGCTCCTTGTCCCGTTATTCGCTAAAAATAGCCGTTTAGGCTATTTTTATAACGCGAATAACCTCATAATTGACATTATGTAAACTTAAATTAAAGGGGGATAAAATACAAGATTCTGATAAAATATTTTTACTTATTCTGAAAGATTATTTTTATTTGCTTTCGAGTTTTTTTATAAAGTTTCTATATTTGGGGATTCTACTATGATAAGGATTAAATGGGTTTGAAAATCTTATCGATGCCTTGTTTAAATCTAATTCTTAATTCTGAAATAATCATGGTTTTTCCCGTTGATAAATTTTCAATTTTATCAATCATTTTAATTATGAAATTTAATCGATTTTGGTTAATTTAATAATTTAATATATGTATAAAATATGAAAAAGTTTTTTATAAAAGTTTTGACAATTTTAAGGATTTTTTGGTGGATTAAAAATATTTTTGACATTTAAGCTTCTTCAATGTTATTATGATTGTGCTTGTTATATTTGCTTTCAAACAAATATTAATTTATGCCTCCGTGGCGGAATGGTAGACGCGATAGACTCAAAATCTATTGCCCTTTGCGGGTGTGTCAGTTCGAGTCTGACCGGAGGTACCAAATACAAAAAACATTTTTTATCAATCCGCTTTCTTTAATTTATAATTCAATCCTAAATTTTAGTCAAACCCCCTTCCCTGCCTTATTTACAAGCCTTTGAATCGATAAAAATAATTTCAATAGTAAAAAAAATTTCACGATATAGAATTTTAAATTCAGAGTTAAATCAGTTCAAATCTCGCAAATTAATGTTAAAAAAAATTCTTCTCAAATCCATTTTTCTCTTGATAATCCTAGCTTCAGAAGGTTTTTGTTTGGAATATAATATTGATAATTTATTAAAAACTGCCGAAGAAAATAGTGCCAATATTCAAGCTTTCGATTTGTTCGCTCAAAGCCAAAAATCCTTCGCCAATCAGCAGAAATATTGGGCAAATCCGACAATTTCAGCGACAAAAACTAGCTCGCAAAATACTTTTTCTCTTTCGCAAGAAATTCCTTATTTTAATAAATTGGAAAACAAATATAACATCGAAAATTCTGAATTTAAAATCCAAGAAAATCGCCGAAACTCTCTGATTCTAGAGGTTAAATCGCAAGTTTTTAAATTGGCTTATCAAAATTTTATTTTGCAAAATAAAATTCAATTAACGCAAAAAAGGTTGGATCGTTTGTCGTTAATAAGTAATTATCTTGCTAATATCGCTTTAGATTCGCCGAACCGCCTTGCTCAAAGCATCATCGCTCAAGATCGCATTAAATTAGTGCAACGCGATTTGATTATTTTAAACAATCAATTGAAGCAAAATTTTAATAATTTAAATGTATTTTTAAATTTACCCGAGCACCCAAAAATTACTTTAAAATGGCTCGATAAAAATCAACTTGAACCCACGCAGAATCTAGTTCAAAGAGCTTTTGAAAATAATTTAAATTTGAAAGGGCAAAAATTTAATATTGAAAAATATCGCAGTGAATTAGCTTATGCAAAAATCGAGCAAATGCCAAATGTAAATATTCATGGTCAAATTCAAGATTCTTCGGGTTCCTCGTCAAATCAAGCTTCGAACGGTATCGGATTATCGCTTTCAGTTCCAATTATTAACCAAAATAAAGAAAAAATATTTAGTGCCGAATC
>CAXNDB010000139.1:0-3484 GCA_964201025.1 Rickettsiales bacterium UBA1997
GTAAAATCAAAAATAAATAGTTTAAAATAATTTTTAAAAAAAACAAAATTTATAAACATGACTTCGTCAGAAATCGTTAAAATAATAAACAGAGAAACCATTGCCTTTCAAGGTGCCAATGGTGCCAACTCAAATTTAGCTTGCCTAAAATTTTACCCCGAAATGCAAGCCAAAGCTTATGACAGTTTTTATGACGTCTTCACAGCGGTTGAAAATAATGAAGCTAAATATGGCATTATTCCCCTAGAAAATTCTTATGCCGGACGTGTTGCTGAAATTCACGATTTACTGCAAAAACACGATGTTTCAATTGTCGCCGAACATTTTTTTCCAATTACACATAATCTTGTGGGGCTTAGAGGTACAAAGCTTGAAGACATAAAAGAAGTTTTATCGCATCCACAAGCCTTGATGCAATCGCAAGAAAATTTACGCAAATTAGGAGTGAAAATTACCGAATTTTCTAACACTGCGAAAGCGGCGGAGAGAATTGCTACTCTAGGCGATAAAAGCAAAGGAGCACTTTGTTCAAAATTAGCCAGCGATTTATTTGGTCTCGAAATTATCAAAGAAAATATGCAAGATTCGGGCAATGATAATATTACGATTTTCATTGTAATTTCTAAACAACAACAAGAAGTTGATCCCAAAAAGGATAAAATTATTACCGCACTTTTATTCACCATTCGCAATATTCCGGGGGCTTTATACAAAGCGCTCGGAGGCTTTGCAACCAATGGCGTAAGTTTGGTAAAACTTGAAAGTTATATTCCGAGTGGTGCTTCGAAGCAGGCAAAATTTTTTATTTCAATCGAAGGTCATCCGTCGGAAAGAAACGTTGCTCTAGGTCTTGAAGAGTTAGGATTTTTTTCGAAAAATGTAAAATTACTTGGCGTTTATTGTGCCGATAAAGCTCGTTTTTTATAAAAAATGCGTTTAATTTCTGGAAAATTTCGTGGTAGAAAATTAATAGATTGTGAAAAGTTAAAAACTTTACGCCCAACCACCGATAAAAATCGCGAAGCTTTATTCAATATTTTACAATCAGCAAAATTTTTAAAAGACTTAGATTTTTCTTTGATCGATTGTAATTTTTTAGATTTATGTTGCGGTAGCGGAGCCGTTGGTTTGGAAGCCATTTCACGTAATGCAAAAAAAGTTTTTTTTGTGGAAAATAATTATCAACATTTAGAAATTTTAAGAAAAAATATTGAGCTCTTAAAAGTTGAAAATCACACTAAAATTTTAGCGGAAAATGTTAAAAATTTAAATTCTTTAAATGAAGATTTTGATTTAATTTTTCTCGATCCGCCTTATGATGAAAATTATCAAGAAATTGTTGAAAATCTTTTAGAAAAAAAATATTTAAAACCACAAACCCTTCTAGTCGTTGAGTTTGAAGCAAAAAAATTTCAAATATATGAAGAGTTTTTTACCAAAAATTTTGAAATTCTCGATCAAAGAAATTATGGAATTAGTCTTTTTGGGTTTTTTAAAATAAAGTAGTTAATTATTTTGAGGATATAAAGTTTTAATCAAAACTTTAACTTTGAGTTGTGGTTTTAAAATTCCAAAAATTACTCTTTATCGATTTTATTTAAACTTAGATGGATGTTGCTTTTTTGTTCTTTTGAAACCTCTCCGACTATTTTTTTTCTAAGCTCGGCGGTGTGATCTTCGATTTTATCGAGAATGTTTAAAATATCAAGAACCTCTTGAGATAATTGCGATTCTTTTTGAACTTTCTGAACTTGATTTGCTAGTTGAGACATAATGAAAATTTATTTATCGATAAAGTTTTTGATTTTTTCGATGATTCAATAATTTTATATAAGAGTCAAATATTTTTTTAAGTAAATTAATTTATGAAACATCGCCAAAGCTAATTTTTTTTGTTTCATTATTGTGATTTTTTATAACAAGATTTCCTTCTTCATCAATTTCTTGAAATATGCCCTCAGCGTATGAATTTCCAAGGTTGATACGAATTTGAGAATTTAAATTATAAGCATTTTTATGCCACAAATTTCTAATGTTTTTAAAGCCAAAATTTAGCCAATTTTCATAAAGATCTTCAAATTCTTCTAAAAAAAATTCTAACATTTTTGATGCAGAAATTTCGCAAAAAAATTTTTTTATATTGGTCGATGGAAAAAGAGTTTGAGTAGGATTTGAATTAATATTTACGCCAATTCCTAAGATTACAAAATCACAAATTTTATTAGAAATTTTGCTTTCAAGCAAAATTCCCGCCACTTTTTTTTGATCAATTAATAAATCATTTGGCCATTTATTTTGAATTTTTACGACAATATTTTGTTGTTGAAAAATTTTTTCAACCGCTATTTGTAAGGCGCAAACTGCTACAAATGAAATTTGTGAAGTTTTTTCAATCGCGATTTTTGGTTGCAAAGTTAATGAAAAATATAAATTTCCAATTGGCGATTCCCAATTTCTGTTAAGGCGTCCGCGCCCCTTATTTTGCTTATTGGCGACAATAATTTGATTGGCAAAAATTTGTTTATTTTCCGCTAAAGAAAATGCCAAATCATTGGTGCTTTCAACTTCATCAAATTGATGAATTAAATAATTTTTAAATTGATAATTTTGTGAATTTTTCATCTGGTAAAAAACCATTTTTCGTTACTAGAAAGACTTGAATTAAACTGATAATATTCTTCACAAAATTCTTGTAAATGTTGTGGATTAGAAATTTTATTTTTTATGGCAAAATTAGTCATCAAGCCACGAGCTTTTTTAGAATTTATGCCAATCGTTTTTAAAACACCGTCCTTTTTTTCTTGAAAAATAATTTCAATAATTTTTTTATTAATCTTGCTTGAATTTATCGCCGAAAAATATTCTTGCGATGCAAGATTAACAATAATTTTAGCGGGATTTTGATTAATTTCTTGCGCGATTTTATCTTGCCAAAATTCATATAAATTTTTTATAAAAAATTTAATATTTTTAAAATTTGTTCCCATCTCAAGGCGATAAGGTTTTATTGAGTCGAGCGGTCTTAATAATCCATACAAACCCGATAAAATAATAACATGATTTTGAGCAAAATTAAAATCTTTTTCATTATAATTTTCTTTATCAATTCCAGCATAAACATCGCCATCAAATGCAAGAAGTGCTTGCCGTTCGGGATTTTTCTGAAAATCTTGAAAGCGTTGATGATTCAACTCCCCAAGTTTTTTACTAATCGACATTAATTCTTGTAAATTATTGATCGTAAGCTTTTTTAAATGATTGACCAATTGCGAGGTTTCGTTTTGGAATATTGGTTTTGTTATGGTTGCACATTTAAAATTACTGGAAAAATCTAAAGATTTTGCCGGAGATAAAACAATTAACATAATGTTTACTTGCTTTTAAAGTTAATAAAGTTTTAAATATTAGAACAAATAAATTTTAAAGCTTTAATTTTTTTAAAATCATGCAAGAATTACCTTTAATGCGCAAAGCAACCGCTGTT
>CAXNDB010000140.1:0-3472 GCA_964201025.1 Rickettsiales bacterium UBA1997
AATCAAAAAAATAAAAAATCTCTCGAAAGTTATGGCACTACGGGGCACGATTGGGACGGCGTTTCCGAATATAATGTTCCGGCGCCGCGTTGGTGGTTAATTGTGTGGATTATTTGCATAATTTGGGCGGTGATTTATTGGTTTTTTTATCCAACTTGGCCAACTTTAAGTGGCAACACCAAGGGCTCTTTAAATTGGACAAAATTTTCTGAATTGTCGGGCGAACAAAAGAAAATCGAAGAGAAGAAAATTGTTTATCTCGAGCAAATGTCAAAAAAATCTTTAGAAGAAATTCGTCAAGATGAAAAACTCATGCAATTCGCTTTAAACACTGGAAAATCTGCTTTTCGTGAAAATTGTTCGGCGTGCCACGGTCAAGGGGCTCAAGGTTATAAAGGCTATCCAAATTTAAATGATGATGATTGGTTGTGGGGCGGAAAACTTAGCGATATTTACCAAACTTTGCTTTACGGAATTCGCTCAGGTCATGATTCGGCGCGGGTCAATCAAATGCCATCTTTTGGATTAGATAAGGTTTTGAAAAAAGCTGAAATTAATGACACTATTGAATATGTTTTATCCTTGTCAAATAAATCAGAATTTAACGCGCGCGGTGAAGCAATTTTCAAAGCCAATTGCGTTGCGTGCCATGGCAATGAAGGCAAAGGCAATCAAGAACTCGGAGCGCCAAATCTTACCGACGCCATTTGGCTTTATGGCAGTGATAAAAAAGATATTTATTATACGATTTATTATGCCCGCGCCGGTGTTATGCCATTTTGGAAAAATCGTCTCGACGATAACACTATCAAGAGTTTAACATTATATGTTCATTCGCTTGGTGGCGGAAAATAAAACGATAAATTAAGGAATTTTTTATTTCGAATTAGCAATCGTAAAAAACTAAATTTGGAAAATATTGCGTAATTTATGGCCTTTTCCTCAAAAAACTATCATTTTTAGATATATCTTAAAACAAACCGCAATCATTGCTTAGTAAGGATTTGAAGGATTTAATGAATCTACCTTTGCAAGCCAGAATTGCATCAAGAATTCATCGATAGATTTTATTCGAGAAAATAGTTAAAAATTAAAAAATTATTATAGGAGATTATTTATTCTTGATATTTAATATTTGATATTCTAAAAAAAACTTTTTGTTTAATAATATTAAATATTAAATTTTAAAATATCGCATGAATCATAGCCCAATAGAAAATCTATTTCTTGCAATTCGTAATAATAAACTTGAAGATGTTAATGAGATAATTAACCAAGAGCCAGCGACTTTAAATCAAAATCTCGCTGAACTTACTCCAATTTTCTACGCAATTAATAACGGGACTCCTGAAATTGTTAGCACTATAATTGAAAAAAATCCGGAGGTTTTAAATCAAAATCTCCTTGAATTTACTCCAATTTTCTACGCAATTAATAACGGGACTCCTGAAATTGTTAGCACTATAATTGAAAAAAATCCGGAGGTTTTAAATCAAACTTCAAAAGATAAGGGTTATGCTATTGATTATGCTATAGAACAATCATCTCGGGCTTTAAAAAATGATAAAGACAAAGCATCTGAAATTTTAAAAATAATTTTAGAAAAAAAATTTTCAAGCATTCCAGATGATGCTCAAAATAATTTAGAAGAATTATTTTTAAATAAAACACTTTTAGCTGGGATTTATTCAAAAGAAGATATGGGAACGAGATTAGAAATTCTGGAAAAAGCTATACTTAAAACTATCCGCAAAGAGCCATCACAAGACCCTCAACAAGAAAATCCTTTTGATGCGATTTATAAGGAAATTTTTTTAAGCGTTGACAATCAAAGGGAGATAAAAGATAAAGACGCCAATAACATGTTTATTTATTCGTCAAATCTTAAAAATCATCAATCATATTTCATTTTTCATGTTAATGATGATAACAAGTTAGAATCAATCAGCTATTGCGATGGTAATGAAGTTGCAGAATCCAGAAAAATCCAAGGCTCCTCAACTCATATTCATGGAATAACAACTTTTAAACTTGAAAATCTCGTTGAATATTCTAGTGATTTTGCAGAAGAATTTATTGCTAATAACACTAAATCAAAATCAATCACTGACTTTTATAAAACCGTAAAAAATAAAGAAATTGCAATCAATGGAGCAAAAATTGATTATACAAAAACACAATATTCAATTCCAACTAAAACTCAAGAAAGAGGTAATTGTGTTTTTAAAAGCACTGCATTATTAGCTCGATTCTTATTGCAAAAAAAAGATCCAGAAATGACTTGTGATTTTGATAAAAAAACCAAAAAACCAACTGGAAAAGGACATGAGGAATATAAAAAATTTAAACAAAATTTAATTAAAAAAACCCTTTATTCGATTAAGAATCTTGAATCCAAATTAGAAAAAGAAGAAAATTCCGAATCAAAACCACAATCATTTAATCAATATTTAAAAGAAGAAATTCAAAAAACCCTAGATAAAACTTTGTATAAGATTGGGGAGAAATTATTACCAAAAAAAATCAATGGTTTTTTCAGCGTTTTTTCCTCATTTGCAAATTGTAGCCCTTCATTTTCCAGCATTAGAAGTTTAAACAAAAGAGAATTTAATTTAGAAGTATTTAATATTTACAACGGAAAGAAGGAAGAGGAAAAAAAAGAAATTAAAAAAGATGATGATAAAATTCCTAAAATTAGTTGTTTGCCATTTTCTGTGAAAAGAATTTTTTCTTTGAAATCCAACGCTACCACTAAGTAATAAATTTTTATACTTGGAGTGAATTACTTTTTTTTGATAAACAACTTGTAATAGAATCCGCAATTGGTTTAGCGACAACTAAGCCAACTAAAGCGCCAGCCACTCCAACTCCAATAGCAGTTCCAATTACCGGTGCTGAAACTATACCAATTCCTAATGCCGAAGCGCAAAGAAGAACACCACCAAAACCAACCACTCCTAAAACAGCTCCACCAATTATTTGTTTTAAAATTTCTTCATTATTTTGAGCGGGAGCGGGAGCGGGAGCGTGAGCGGGAGCGGGAGCGTGAGCGTCAGCGGGAGCTAGCGGAGCGGGAGCGGGAGCGGGAGCGGGAGCGTGAGCGGGAGCGGGAGCGTGAGCTGGCGGAGCGTGAGCTGGCGGAGCGTGAGCTCGCGGAGCGGGAGTTGGAACGGCAGCTTGCGGAGCGTCAGCGGGAGCGGGAGCGGGAGCGTCAGCGTGAGCTGGCGGAGCGTGAGCGGGAGCGTCAGCGGGAGCTAGCGGAGCGGGAGTGACCGGAACGGGAGCGTGAGCGCGAGCTCGCGGAGCGTCAGCTCGCGGAGCGTCAGCTCGCGGAGCGGCAGCTCGCGGAGCGGGAGCTCGCGGAGCGGGAGCCGGAGCGTCAGCGGGAGCTAGCGGAGCGGGAGAGACCGGAACGGGAGTGACCGGAACGGGAGCGTGTGCGCGAGCTCGCGGAGCGTCAGCACGCGGAGCG
>CAXNDB010000141.1:0-3470 GCA_964201025.1 Rickettsiales bacterium UBA1997
GATCATCGTGGCAATGAGCGGAAATTATGGCTTTGTCGATATTTGCAACATTGTTTTTTATGGCAGTAATTAGAGCAAAATATTCTTCGGGAGTTGTGTAGCCAACAGTATCAGGAATATTGATGGTTGTAGCTCCAGCGCTGATTGCGGTTTCAATGGCTTTAAATAAAAAATCATGTTTTGAACGAGTAGCATCTTCGGGCGACCAATCAACTTCGTCGCATAAATTTCGAGCGAGTCCAACGCTGTCCTTGATAGCTTCAAGCACTTGTTCGGGCGACATTTTTAATTTAAACTCCATGTGAATTGGCGAGGTCGCAATGAAAGTATGAATACGAGATCGTTGAGCATCTTTCAAGGCTTTAGCGGTGATTTCAATATCGTTTTTTTTGGCACGAGCTAAGCCACAAATTGTAGAATTTTTTATAGTTTTAGCAATACGATTAACCGCTGAAAAATCACCTTCCGATGCAGCTGGAAAGCCTGCTTCAATAACATCAACATGCATTTTTTCGAGAGCTTTGGCAATCAGCAATTTTTCTTCAATATTCATGGTGGCACCAGGAGCTTGCTCGCCGTCGCGAAGGGTGGTATCAAAAATTATTATTTTTTCTTTTGCCATTTGCATTTAAAGTTGCTTTCTTGAAAAATTTTTCATAGTTTTAATAAAATTATAAAACTTAAAAACACAAAATCAATTTAAAATTTTTGAAAAATGTCTCAATCTAAAAACATAGTTGATATCGCTTCAATTGCGACTCCATGTACTTTTGAAGAAAATGATTTAATAAAAAAAATTCTTGTTAAAAATAATTTTGAAGTAAATTTTTTTAATGAAAATAAAGTTTCAATTAATGAAGCGCAAAACCATCATTTCGCTAGCATTGACGCTTATGAAAGGTTTTTAAATTTTAAAGAAGCCAGCGAAAATATTAATTCAAAAATAATTTGGTGTAATCGTGGAGGCTACGGCAGTGCGGATATTTTGCCATTTTTATATCAAATGTCCAAACCGAAAAATAAAAAAATTTTAATTGGATTTAGTGATATCGTTTCGATCGCCACTTTTGTACAAAAAAATTGGGGCTGGAAAGTGGTGTGTGCACCAATGTTATCACAGATTTTGAAAGATAAAGTTTCTTCGCAATCACAACAAATAATTTTTGATTTAATTAAGGGAAAAATTGCTGAATTAAATTATGATTTAAAATTATTAAAGGGCACTCCGAGCCTTGTAGAATCTAAGATTGTCGGTGGTTGTATAAGTGTTTTGGCAGGAAATTATGCTACTAAAAATCAATTAAATTGGCGAAATAAAATTTTATTTTTAGAAGATGAGGGCGAAGATGGCGAAAGGCTTGAGCGCTATTTTACACAAATTGCTTTTATGATTAATGAAAAAAAATCTCAACCAAAAGCAATTTTATTAGGAAATTTTTTGGAAGGAAATGAGTTCGGTAATCCGCAATCGCAAAAAATTAACATGGCAATTCAAAAATTTTGCGATAAAATAAATAATATTACAATATGGCAAGAAACCAGCAATTCCCTAGGGCATTCTTTTAATCAAAAACCTTTAATTTTGGGAATAAAAAGTAAAATTTTAATCAATGGAAAAATTTCGCAAAAAATTAATTTGAGTTTTTTTTCTAAAAAGTTAAAAATAAAATAATCGATTTTTTAAAGAAAATAATTTTATTACAAAAGTGACTTCTACAAATCAAACTAAAAACATGACCATTAATTTTGGTCCACAGCATCCCGCAGCTCATGGAGTTTTGCGTTTAGTTCTCGAAATGGATGGTGAGGTTATAACTCGTGCCGATCCGCATATTGGCTTGCTCCATCGCGGTACCGAAAAATTGATAGAATATAAAACTTATTTGCAAGCCGTGCCTTATTTCGATCGTCTCGATTACGTTTCGCCGATGTGTCAAGAACACGCTTATGCTCTAGCGGTAGAGAAGTTGCTTGGTTGTAATATTCCGCGTCGGGCACAATTTATTCGCGTTATGTTTTCGGAAATTACTCGCCTTCTAAATCACATTATGGCGATTACCACTCAAGCCCTTGATGTTGGTGCGATGACGCCACTTTTATGGATGTTTGAAGAGCGTGAAAAAATGATGGGATTTTATGAAAAAGTTTCGGGCTCAAGAATGCATTCGGCTTATATTCGTCCCGGTGGAGTTCATCAAGATTTGCCAGCAGGTTTGCTTGAAGAAATAGCGGATTTTATCAAGCAATTTCCAAAAAAAATTAGCGACATGGAAAATCTTTTAACCGAAAATCGTATTTTTAAACAAAGACTAGTTGATATCGGAGTGGTTTCAAAGCAACAGGCTCTAGATTGGGGATTTTCTGGTCCGATGATTCGTGGCTCAGGAATTGCGTGGGATTTACGCAAAAGTCAACCTTATGAAATTTATGGAGAACTTGATTTTGATGTGCCAATTGGCAAAAATGGCGACTCTTATGATCGCTATTTAATTCGCGTTCAAGAAATGTATGAATCGATTAAAATTATCGAACAATGTATCGCTAAAATTCCTGATGGCGAAGTGGTGACCGACGACAAAAGAGTTGCTCCGCCGAAAAGAGCCGACATGAAAAATTCAATGGAAAGTTTAATCAATCATTTCAAACTTTACACCGAAGGTTATCACGTTCCGGCTGGCGAAGTTTATGGTTGCGTTGAGGCACCGAAAGGTGAATTTGGTGTTTATTTAATTTCCGATGGCTCAAACAAACCTCATCGTTGTCGAGTTCGTGCTCCGGGATTTGCTCATTTACAAGGTTTGGAATTTATGGTAAAAGGCAATTTACTTGCCGATGTCGTCACCGTAATTTCAACGCAAGATATCGTATTTGGCGAAGTTGATAGATAAAATTTGACATTTGTATTTTTTAACATATTATTTTCGCCCTAATTTTTTAGGTTTATTTAAATTCAATTACTTAATAACTTAGTTGAAAATATTTTAATTTCTAAAAATCTAAATCTTATATAAACTGTTATTTTCTTTTAAGATGAAAATTTATAATTCAATAAAATCTGCTAAAAAAAGAGACAAAAACTGCAAAGTTGTTCGTAGAAAAGGTCGTCTTTACATTATAAACAAAGTAAATCCTCGCTTCAAAGCTCGTCAAGGTTAATTTATTTGTAATTAAAAGATGAATGATTTTAATAAAAAAATCAGACTTGGCACTAGAGCTAGCAATCTAGCTCTCTCGCAAGTCTCTGAAATTCATCTTTTAATCGCTGAATTTTTTCCAGAAATTGAGATTGAAGTTGTTCCAATCCTAACTTCGGGAGATAAAATTCAAGATAAAAATCTTGCCGAAATCGGAGGCAAAGGTTTGTTTATTAAAGAGCTCGAAGAGGCTTTAATTAATAATAAAATTGATATCGCGGTGCATTCTTCCAAAGATATTCCGCCAATTATTCATCAAGACACAGAAATATCCGC
>CAXNDB010000142.1:0-3457 GCA_964201025.1 Rickettsiales bacterium UBA1997
TGCTCGAGAATCGTGCAAAAATGTTGCGGTTGTTGACCTTCTTCGGGATAATCATGTCCGACAAAAATGCGAGTTTCATCGGGTAATTTTAATAATTTTTGAATCGAGTCGTAAGAATTTTTAGCACTTCCTCCGGGAAAATCGGTGCGTCCCGTGCCGTTTTTTGGCGTAAAAATTACATCGCCAACGAAAGCGCAATCTTCAATCAAGTAGCTAGCACAGGCCGGCGTATGACCCGGAGTGTGAATAACTTTTGCTTCAATTGAGCCGATAAAAAATTTTTCATTATCATTAAAAAGTTTATCGAATTTTTTTAAGTCAGTGTCATTTTTAGAATTAAAAATTGGCGTCCAAAATTTTATTACTTCGGAAATTTTTTCACCAATGGCAATTTTGCCATCGAGTTTTTCTTTAATATATTGTGAGGCGCTTAAATGATCGGCGTGAATATGAGTTTCTAGAATCCATTCGACTTGCAAATTTTGCGTTTTGACAGAGTCGATTATCAAATCGGCATTAATTGTTGAGGTGCGTCCAGAGCTGATATCGAAATCTAAAACCGTATCAATAATCGCACATTTTTGAGTTTTTTCGTCGCTCACAATGTAAGTAAAAGTGGCGGTTTCTTTATCGTAAAAATGTTGTATTTTCATAAGAATTTATTTTGAAAATATTTTTACTTTTTTGTTTTTGGAGGTTTGATTTTCTTGGCTTTTCTTTTGTAAAGAAATGGAGCTTGAGCTAGAATAATTCTAGCTCAACGCCTCCATAAAATTTAATTAAAAACTTAAATTACTCTGCAGATTTGCCACGTTTTTTTTCTGCAGTCGACATTTTAGCGTCACGCTCTTCATCTTTTACCGATTTTTTTGTTGATTTACTCACTCCAAGTTTGGCGCGAACTAAATCCTCAACCTCTGCGGCAATTTTTGGATTTTCTTTAAAATAAGCTTTGGTATTTTCTTTGCCTTGTCCGATTTTAGCGCCTTTAAAAGCATACCAAGAGCCAGATTTTTCAAGGATTTCGAACTTAACTCCCAAATCAATAATTTCACCAATTCGCGAAACTCCTTCGCCGTAAATTATTTCAAATTCTGCAGTTTTAAATGGCGGAGCCACTTTATTTTTTACGACTTTAACTTTAGTTTCATTGCCCAAAACTTCTTCTTGATCTTTGATAGCATTGCCACGACGAATATCAAGACGCACTGAAGCATAAAATTTTAAAGCATTTCCGCCCGTGGTAGTTTCGGGATTACCGAACATAACGCCGATTTTCATGCGAATTTGGTTGATGAAAATAACCGTTGAATTGCTTTTAGAAACGGTTGAAGTCAATTTACGTAAAGCTTTACTCATTAAGCGTGCTTGTAAGCCCATTTGATTATCAGCCATACCAGCTTCAAGTTCAACTTGTGGAACCAAGGCTGCCACTGAATCGATAACGATTAAGTCAACTGCGCCCGAACGCACTAAAGTGTCGGTAATTTCAAGCGCCGCTTCACCATTATCCGGTTGCGAAATAATTAAATCGTCAAGATTGATGTGTAAATTTTTAGCATAAGCGGGGTCGAAAGCGTGTTCAGCATCAACGAATGCACAAGATAATCCTGCTTTTTGAGCTTCAGCAATCGCATGAAGCGTCAATGTGGTTTTGCCAGAACTTTCTGGACCATAAATTTCGATTATTCTGCCACGAGGATAGCCACCAACGCCGAGTGCGACGTCAAGTGCCAGTGATCCACTTGGAATAACTTCGATATCAAGTTGTGGGCGATCGCCATATTTCATAGCCGAGCCTTTACCGAATTGTTTATCAATTTGCGATAAAGCCGATTCGAGGGCTTTTTTGCGGTCGATATTTGTCATAATTTCTCCTAAAAGTTAGTTTGTTTGTTGTGTTAAAATATTTATAGTTGTAAAAAATATTTTCCTATAAAGTTTTTATTTTTAAGTATTTTTTAATATAAGAAATTATTTATAAAAAATTTACAAGAAAAATAAATTTTACAATATTTTCAATTAATTATTTACGATTATTAATTTAATTTACTAAGAAAAAATTATTTCTTTAATAAATTAAACATTGTTTCACCAAGTAGCGAAGGGCTTTCAGCCACAACGATACCAGCCGATTTCATCGCCTCGATTTTATCTTCTGCTCCACCTTTTCCGCCAGAAATAATCGCGCCAGCGTGACCCATTCTGCGTCCTGGGGGCGCAGTTCTGCCGGCGATAAAGCCAACCATTGGTTTTTTGCGACCTTTTTTAGCTTCGAGTCGTAAAAAATCCGCCGCTTCCTCTTCGTCAGTTCCGCCGATTTCGCCAATCATAATCATGGCTTGAGTTTCTTCGTCAGATAAAAACATATCGAGGCAATCAATAAAATTTGTGCCGTTAACTGGATCGCCACCAATACCGATGCAAGTAGTTTGACCAAGTCCAACTTTAGTGGTTTGGTGAACAGCTTCATAGGTTAAAGTGCCTGAACGTGAAACGATTCCGATTTTTCCACGTTTGTGAATATGACCCGGCATAATACCGATTTTGCATTCTCCCGGTGTGATAACTCCAGGGCAGTTTGGACCAACTAAGCGAGATTTTGAACCTTTCAAGGCCTTCTTAACTTTGACCATATCAAGAACAGGAATTCCTTCGGTGATACAAATAATTAATTCAATTTCAGCGTCGATGGCTTCGATGATAGCATCAGCTGCAAATGCCGGTGGAACATAAATTACCGAAGCGTTGCAATCGGTTTTTAAGCGAGCATCAAAAACCGTGTCGAAAACTGGCAATTCAAGATGTTTGGTGCCACCTTTTCCTGGCGTAACTCCGCCAACCATTTTTGTTCCGTAAGCAATTGCTTGTTCGGAATGAAAAGTGCCTTGCGAACCCGTAAATCCCTGGCAAATAACTTTTGTATTTTTGTTGATTAGAACTGACATTTTTTATTTTATTAATTTAAGAAAATTTAAAATTTGTTAATCGTAATTTAGTTTTGCGAAGTATATTCTTTAACCGCTTTTACAATTTTTTCGGCGGCGTCGCCTAAATCATTGGCCGCAATAATTGCCAATCCCGATTTTGCCAGAATTTCTTTGCCTAAATCGACATTTGTGCCTTCGAGACGAACTACTAAAGGAACGCTCAAACTTACTTCTTTGGCAGCTTCGATAATGCCGTTAGCGATAATGTCGCAACGCATAATTCCACCAAAAATATTAACTAAAATTCCTTTTACGTTAGCGTCGGATAAAATAATTTTAAACGCTGCCGTAACTTTTTCACGAGTAGCGCCACCGCCAACATCGAGGAAGTTAGCCGGCGAGGATCCATAAAGTTTGATGATGTCCATCGTAGCCATCGCCAAACCTGCGCCATTAACCATGCAACCAATTTGACCGTCCATTTTAATGTAGCTCAATTCATATTTTGAAGCTTCAATTTCAAGCGC
>CAXNDB010000143.1:0-3453 GCA_964201025.1 Rickettsiales bacterium UBA1997
AAAACTTCGAAAATATTTCAGCCTTTTTACCATTGGCCTTAGAGCAATGTCCAATTTCTACTCTCAATCTATGGAGATACTACTCAAACGAATATTTAGAATAAAAAAGTTAAAAGTTATTTGTTGATAAAATTTGTAGGGGTGTAAGCCACTTGAGAGGGAGCTAGATCCCGTAAGCTTTACGAGTGTTTTTTAAAATGTAGATTTATTAAACCCTATACCGACAAAAGATTTTCTCAACCAACCAAAATCACATAAAATTCCATCAAAATTTATATCATTACCCACATTAATTCAGCTTTTGTCCGCCACTTGAAAGTTGCAATAATTTAAATAAAGAAAAATCAAGTTTTCTTTACTTAGATTAAAATATGTATCGCGAATGTTACTTAAAATTTTTTTTAAAAAAGCTGTGAATAAAATTATTTTTATTAATTCCCGCTAAAAAAAATTTCTTAAAAACCATAAGGTTATACAATTCTACACAAACCCACTACCCTCTTCCACCCTTAGCTCTAGCACTTTTACCTTTGGTAAATTTTGCGGGTTGACTATCTTCGTCGGCAGAAAAAGAATCGTCGATTTCCTTCATCACACTTTCTGGAATCGCACCTCGGTTTTTCTGAACCACGCCTTTAAAAATACGCAATTTTTCCAACTCTTTTATCATGCTTTCAACTTCTTGATCCTTAACATCAGTTATTTTTTCACCCGCAATCGGAACTACTTTCATTCTTGGTTTAGTTGAAATATCATCATCTTCAGAAGAATCCAAATCGTTAATATAACTAGTCTTTTTCAATTCTTTCCATTGCGAATAATGATTAGCTGAAACACTTTCTTCTAACTCTTTAACCCCATCTTTTACACCATCTTTTATCGATTGCATTTCTTCGTCGTCACTTGCAAAAGAAGGCCAGTTGGGCTTTGACTCTCCCTTGCCAATAAATTTATCAACAAAATCATCAATCAATTCGCCATTTTTATTAAAGGTATTTTTTATTTCAGGATGAACCGAAAAAAAGATATGAACATGCCGAGATAAAAGCATAATCAGAGTATCTTTACTGTTATTTCTTGGCTGATTTTTCTTTCCCTGCTTGTCAATATTTTCCGCCAGATGTTCGCTCAATTTAGCCGAATCCGTAATTTCTGGATAATGAATTAAAGAATTCATCGCCTCAATAATTGGAGTTCTTTTGGCGGTGAGAACACCCGAAGAAATTTCAACATCTCCGGATTGCTCTTTGATCCATTTATTCACTTCATCAATTTTAGTTTTTGCTGTTTTAATATCACCCGGACCCTCTTCGAATCCCTTAATATTAAAATAGGCGGTGTGTGGAATTTTATTATAAAATGTTAGCAACAATTCCGCTGTGCTTGTAAATATGCCACGAATCTTTTCACCATTTTCATTAAATTTTGCCTCTTGACCCCTTAAAGCCTCTTCATAAGCCAATCCAGCTAAAGTCGAATCATCATGAAATGTCGTAACATTCTGCCTAATTTCAGTTTTTTTATGCCTATTTTGATTATAGGAAATTAAAACCTGATCTAGCGCAAGATATAAACTATCTTTTCGATCTAAATCAAGAACAGCCAAAGCGCTAACATAATCAAACAATCCACTGCGTCTTGCTCTTAAAAGATCTCTATTATCAATATCAGCAAGATTTTCTCTTTCATCGAGCGTAAGTTCACTTAATTTTTTATACAAACCCTCTTCCACCAATCTATAAGCAGTTACGTGATCGCCCTGAGCTTTAGGTAAAACCGATGGCGCCCTATCTTGTAAATTAAAATTCCAGACTCCAGAATTCCTAGCTTTAGATGGGCTATAATTTGGTTTTATTGATTTGCTCGGCTTAAGAGGTTGTCTCATAAAATTATCAAGAAATGTTTTACATATTACTATTAATTTTTTCTTTTGTTAAAATAAAAATAATCTTATAGAATATATAAATAATATTTCTAATAAATAACGGCTTCTCCGCTAATCATGAATTAAACTTTGTCATTTTGGCAAAATATTTTGAAGAAGCACATTAAACCCAAGCAACCATTAAAAAATTATGTTGAGTCTTTTATTTGGAATACTAAAATGACCCACTTTTAAAATTAAAAAGAAGTTTTTTAAAAAAATAATTACAACAAATTGCGAGTTAACTTAATCATGATTTTACCCTTAAAAACATTTTCCACACTGATTAGTATTTTATTATTTTGCTTTTTTTTATCTTCTTGCGGTGGCGGTGGCGGAAGCGGTGGTGGGACTGGATCACCAATTGTCGGTCAAAGCAATCCAACATTGAATAGCGCTAAGTTTAAAACTGCGGAATATAATTCCCAACTTGCATTTGAAAAAAGCAATGTTGCTGATGCTTATGCCTATTTAGAATCGATTGGAAAAATTAGTGATGTGCAAGGAAATGGTCCCGGACATGGCGTCAAGGTCGCCGTAATTGACACTGGAATTGAAACTGATCATATTGAATTATCAGCCAATCTTGATACAGAAAATTCACAAAATACTTTTACTGATGATGAGCAAATTCGATATCTTCGCGAAAATTATCAAGATATTCAAGGTCATGGCACATTTGTTTCATCCATTATAGCTGGTGCTAAAAATAATGTTGGCATGCACGGAGTGGCTTATGATTCAAAAATAATAATGCTTAAAAAAGAACCCTTAGATGATAAACTTTTTATAGATAATATTGGAAAATATTATGGCAAAATTGCACAATCAATAACAATAGCTTCAAACATTAACAGCGTAAAAGTTATTAATTTATCCAATCGAGCTGAAACGATAATCTTAGAAAACGAAAAAGACATCGAAATAATTGTTAGCACAGATGGCATAATTAATATGAACGACCCCAAAGATTATGATGATGAATTTTTAACTGCTTTACAAAATGCCAAAAGCAAGGATATGGTTGTAGTTGCATCGACTGGGAATAGCGATAAATTAGATTCATTATACGCCCCAGCTGTTTTTGCCAATAATGACGATGTAAAAGGCTATATTATTGCCGTTGGTGCGGTTGACAAGAATAATAACACTGCCTCATATTCAGTGAATTGCGGTGCACAAAAAGAATATTGCTTAGTTGCTTTTGGAGGCGATTCTCCGACAGAATACGCTCCAATTGACAACTCATTTTATGGAGCGGTATCTAATATTCATACGCAATTTGAAAATTTTGATCCCCCTGTAACTGGCGATGATAATCAAAAATATGGCTATAATATTGGGACATCTTTTTCAACTCCTTTGGTTTCAGGAGCGGTGGCGGTTATTAGAAGCGCTTGGCCCAATCTTACCGCACCGCAAGTTGTAGATTTGCTATTTAAAACCGCAACTGATCTTGGTGAAAAAGGCGTCGATGATATTTATGGCCATGGCGCCTTAAATTTATATGAAGCCGTAAAAGCTCAGGG
>CAXNDB010000144.1:0-3436 GCA_964201025.1 Rickettsiales bacterium UBA1997
ACCCGTCGATCAAGGTTTTGAACATGGTCCTGACCGCAGTTTTGCTATGAATCCAGATGCTTACGATCCGCATTATCATTATGATTTAGCGATTGTCGCTGGTTTGAACGCTTACGCCGCCCCCCTTGGTATGATTGAAGCGGGAGCAGATACTTTTGCTGGACAAATTCCAACAATTTTAAAAATTAATTCTTCAAATTCACTTCACAATGGTGGAACAGCTCCGCACCAAGCTACAACGGCTTCAGTCAAAGACGCTTTGCGTTTAGGTTGTTCGGCGATTGGTTTTACCATTTATCCTGGATCTGACGCAGCCTTCGATATGTTTGAAGAAATTTCTAGCATCGCTGAAGAAGCTAAGGCCAACGGTATAGCGGTGGTAATTTGGTCTTATCCACGCGGTGGCGATTTGTCAAAAATTGGCGAAACGGCGATGGATATTTGTGCATACGCAACTCACATTGCGGCCATGCTTGGAGCTCACATTATTAAAGTTAAGCCACCAACTCAAGCTTTAGAAAATCTTGAAACCATCAAAGTTTACGAAAAATTAAAAATTCCAATGAATACTCTTGAAGAAAGAGTCAGTCACATTATAAAAACTGCGTTTAACGGTCGTCGCATTGTGGTTTTCTCGGGTGGCAATGCTAAAGGCGAAGAAGATATTTATAACGAAATTCGTCAAATTTATAAAGGTGGGGCGAATGGCTCTATCATTGGTCGCAACACGTTCCAACGTCCAAGAGAAGAGGCTTTAAAAATGCTTGATAATATTATTAAAATTTATCAAGGAAAATAATTTTAGCTTTAATTCGCTAAGTCATGAATCGTCAAAAATTTGATATCGACATTATCGGAAGCTCTTTTGCCGGCATGACTTGCGCCTTAACCTTGGCACAAATTTCGCCACAAATTTCCATTGCTTTAATCGAAAAAGAAAATATTTTCGATAAGGTGCGCGGTGATGATGGGCGGGCTTACGCCATTTCATCATCATCTTTAAAACTTTTCAAAGAACTTGGAATTTATGATGAGTTGCAAAATGTTGCCGGCAAAATTTCCGATATAAAAATCACCGATTATAAATCGCCTTTTATCCTTGATTTTATTGGTTTAGAAGTTGATGAAAAGGATGGTCAACTTGGTCAAATTATTGAAAATCATTTTATTTTTGAAGCTTTAAAAAATAAAATTTCTCAACAAAAAAATATCACAATTTTTTGTCCAAATTTTTATCAAGAAATTAATTTTGATGAAAAGGTTTTAATCGAATTAAATGATAAAAAATTTATTGAAGCAAAATTACTTTTAGCCTGCGATGGCAGATTTTCTAAGCTTCGCGAGCTTTATAAAATTCCAACTCAAACAAAAAATTATCATCAAACCGCAATCGTTTTTAAAATTTCACATAAAATTCCGCACCAAAATATTGCTTACGAAAAATTTTTACCAAGCGGTCCTTTGGCGATTTTGCCTTTGAAGGATCAAAATCAATCTTCAATTGTGTGGATTGCCCGCGATGAAGAGGCTCAAGCGATTTTAAGTCTCGATCAAGAAAATTTTTTGCAACAATTGCATAAAAAAATGGAAAATTGTTTGGGTAAATGCGAAATAATTTCGTCAAAATTTTCTTATCCGTTAATCATGATTTTGGCGCAAGATTTTTATCATCAAAAAATGTTATTGATTGGCGATTCAGCTTGCGGAGTCCACCCTATCGCGGGTCAAGGCTTTAATTTGGCAATAGTTGGCATTAAAAATTTACGCGATTTAATTGCACAAAATATATTGTGTGGTTTAGAAATTTCTTCGGAAAGTTTAATCAAAACTTATCATCAAAAAACTCGCAACAACGCTAGAAAAATGGTAATCGCCACCGATGTTTTAAATTCAATTTTTGAAAGCAAAAGTTTGGTTTTAAAAGCAGGACGCAATGTCGGTTTGGGCATTATAAATTTACTGCCAAAAGTTAAAAAATTTTTTATAAAAAATGCTGGAGGCTTTTAAATGGGCGTTCGCGGTAATATTTTATTAAAAATTTATCAAATTTTTTCCACCATAATTTTACCTTTTTTATTTTTTTATATTTTAAATCGTAAAAAAAAATCAAAAGAACATCCGCACAGATTTTTAGAAAGATTCGCCATTACAAAAATTGCCAAACCACAAAATTGTCAATTATTTTGGGTTCACGCCGTAAGTGTTGGCGAATCAAATTCAGCATGGGTTTTGATCGAAAATTTATTGAAATTTTCGCCAAATATTAACATTCTTTTTACTTCAACCTCGACAACTTCGGCGCAAATTATTGAGCAAAAAATTTTACAAAATGAGTTGTTTAAAAATCGGGTAATTCATCAATTTTTACCCGTCGATAGTTATTTTATCGTGCAAAAATTTCTTAATCATTGGAGGCCGAGAGCTTGCATTTTTGTTGAGTCGGAGATTTGGCCAAATTTTATTTACTGCGCTCGCAAAAAAGCCATTTTAAGTTTTTTAATTAATGCCAGAATTTCACAAAAAAGCGCTTCACATTGGCTTTTGTTAAAAAAATTAGGTTTCAACATTTTTGACTACTTTTCAATAATATTTGCTCAAAGTTTGCAAGATAAAAATCTTTTACAAAATCTTACCAAAAATAATATTTTTTACGAGGGAAATCTTAAATCACAAAATTCTAAACTTGAAGTTGATGTACAAAAATTGCAAGAATTAAATACGCAAATTGGTGGTCGTAAAATATGGCTTTGCGCCTCTACCCATCAAGGTGAAGAAGAATTAATTTTATCAACGCATCAACGTTTAAAAAAACAATTTCCTGATTTATTAACGATTATAGTTTTGCGTCATCCCAATAGGGCTGGAAAGGTTTGCGAGCTTTTACGCGATATAAAATTTTCACAAAGAAGTAAAAATCAAAATATTACCGAGTCTACGGAAATATATCTCGTTGACAGTTTGGGTGAGCTTGGAACTTTTTATTCTTTGGTTAATTTTGCTTTTATTGGCGGGTCGCTTTTGAAAATTGGCGGTCATAATCCGTTTGAGGCGATTCAATTAAATTGCGTTGTTATTTCTGGTTCGCAGGTTTTTAATTTTGCCGAAATTTATCAGGATTTACAACAAAAAAATGCTTGCGAAATTGTTAAAAATGTCGATGAACTTTATGAAATTGTGCAGAAATTTTTACGAAATCCAAATGAAATTATATCTTACAATGTCAACCCTCAAAAGGCCATTGAAGCCTCGCAAAATACTTCACAAAAAATTATTGAAAAACTCGATTTAATTTTAATGTTTGGAATATGAAAAACTCAGGCGATCAAGATAAAAAAAAGATTCACGATTCGGGAAGTAGAATTGCAATTGACAAATTAGTTAATAAACCTTTTTTCAGTCCTAATCTACCGGCTTATTCAGAATTGACTTCAAGACC
>CAXNDB010000145.1:0-3400 GCA_964201025.1 Rickettsiales bacterium UBA1997
ATCGATCTTAATCGAGTTGTTGCCCAAGTTGCCCGCAACGAAATAATTCGTAAAGTTAAAGAAGCTGAAAAAAATAAAGAATATAATGAATTTAAAGATCGCATTGGCGATGTTGTAAGTGCCTCGGTTAAAAAGGTCGGCTTGAAAAATATTGTGATGGATGTCGATGGCTTCGAAGCCGTTATTCATGAAAGCGGGTTGATCGCTCGTGAAAATTTCCGCGTTGGCGATCGCATTCGTTGCTACATTGAAGATGTTCGCAAAGAATCTTTCGGTGCCCAAATATTTTTATCACGTACTCATCCACAATTTTTGGTTAAACTTTTTGAACAAGAAGTTCCTGAATTAAATGACGGCAATATCGAAGTCAAAGCCGTGGCTCGTGACGCTGGTTCTCGTGCTAAAATCGCCATTTATTCTCGTCGTGACGATATCGATATTATCGGCTCTTTCATCGGTATTCGAGGAAGCAGAGTGCAATCAGTTAGCTCTGAATTGCGCGGTGAAAAAATTGACATCCTTAAATGGTCTCCAAATATTGCCGAGCTCGTTATTAGTTCTTTAACTCCAGCTAAAGTTAGTAAAGTTGTGGTTGATGAGGAAAATAATTTAATCGAAGTTGTAGTCGCTGAAGATCAACTTAGCCTTGCGATTGGACGTGGCGGACAAAATGTTAAATTAGCCTCAAAATTAGTTGGTTATAAAATCGACGTTATGACCGACGATCAAGAATCAGCTCGTAGAACGGCAGAATTTAATCAAGCTTCTAAATTATTTATCGAGGCTCTCGATGTTGAAGATATGATCGCTAGTTTGCTTGCTTCTGAAGGCTTCTTGAATGTTGAATCAATTGTTGATGCCGATATTTCTGACATTTCTTCAATTCAGGGTTTTGATGAAGACATTGCCAAAGAAATCAAACGTCGCGCCGAAGAATACTTACAAAGAAATTCATAACTTTATGAATTTACTAACTAAAAATTTAATTTTTTAATAATGACCGATAAAAATAATAATAATCCAACCCGCTCAAAGCTTACTCTAAAGCTATCGCCTTCGGTTACAAATAATTCCAACACCACAACCAACAACTCTAATGATAAAAAATCTTCACATTCGGTTCAGGTAACAATTAAAGGTCGCAAAAATCCTCAAAAAGATTCGTTTAATTTAAATTCAAAAGATTTAAATAAAAATGAGCTTGAAGCTAGAATGAAAGCCATTTCAAAAGATTCTTCAAAAGTTGCTGAAAGCGATATAAAAACTCACGAGATTCTAAGTAAAATTACCAAAGAAAATCGTCAAAATGAAGCTGAAGCCTTAGAAAAACAAGCTTCAGCATTAATTGAAGAAAATCAAAAAGTCGAAATATCTCCTGAAATTATCGAGCCAATTGTTGTTGAAGAAACAAAAGTTAAATCAACTTTAACCCTAGAAAACAGAGAGCTTGACGGCTTTGACGTCCGCAATAAAATTAAACAAAGTCTTCAGATTGCTAATAAACAAAAAGAAGAGCGTGAAAAAATTTTAGAAGAAAAACGCAAAAAAGAACAACTCGAAAAAGAGCGTCTAGAAAATGAAAAGAAAAAATTTAAAAAACCCGTTTATCAAAACCAAACTCCACAACAAAAAGCTTTTCAAGAAGAAGAGGCACGTAAAAAGCCTAATATCAAGGATTTAAGCAAGGATCAAAAATTTAATTCAAGAAAACTAACTTATATTATTAATGCGGATGACGCCGATGATGATTTTGGTTTTTCGCGTCGCAAAAAACATAAAATTCAAATCAAAGAAGAGCCGAAAGAATATAAAAAAATTATTCGTGAAGTAAATTTACCTGAATTAATTACGGTTTCTGAACTCGCCGAACGTATGTCGGAAAAGGCGGGAGATGTTGTTAAAAAATTATTCACCATGGGCATGGTGGTCACCAGCAATCAAGCAATAGACACCGAAACCGCCGAAATTATCGTTAATGAATTTGGCCACACCAGCAAAAGAGTTTCTCATTCCGACGTAGAAAATGTTCTAGATAATATTAGTGGCGAAGACTCTGAATTATTGCCAAGAGCACCAGTCGTTACAATCATGGGTCACGTTGATCACGGTAAAACTTCTTTGCTTGATGCGTTGCGAACTACAGACGTTGCATCGGGTGAACATGGTGGAATCACTCAGCATATTGGTGCCTCGAGAATTCAAACTAAAGATCATAAATTTATTACATTTCTCGACACTCCAGGACATGAAGCCTTTACGGAAATGCGTTCACGCGGAGCTAACGTCACTGATATCGTAGTTTTAGTTGTCGCGGCAGATGATGGCGTTAAAGAACAAACAATTGAAGCGATTAATCACGCCAAAGCGGCCAATGTTCCGATCATCGTTGCGGTCAATAAAATCGACAAACCGGGGGCTAATCCTCAAATCGTTAAAAATGAACTTTTGAATCACCAACTTATTTCTGAAGATTTGGGAGGCGACGTCATGTTTATTTCCGTTTCCGCCAAAGCTAAAACTAATCTTGATAAACTCGAAGAAGCAATTTTGCTTCAAGCCGAATTTCTTGAACTTAAAGCCCCATATCGCGGTAAATCAAGTGGTGTAGTTATTGAATCACGAGTTGATCCCGCGCGCGGAGTTGTCGCCACAATGCTAGTGCAAAAAGGCACTCTCGACGTTGGCGATCTAGTTGTTGTCGGCACTTCTTACGGAAAAATTCGTAAAATGAATGATGATACTGGTAAAAATATAAAAACCGCCACACCGTCAGTTCCCGTTGAGGTTCTAGGGTTGGACAGTGCTCCAAATGCTGGCGATAAATTTGTTGAAGTCGATGAAGAGCGTCAAGCCCGCGAAATTATTTCTTATCGTTTACGCAAAGAAAAAGAATTGAAAGCTTTAAAAAATTCTGCCAAATCAATTTCTGATATTTTCAAAGAATCAGGAAAAGGTAAATTAAAATATCTAAATATTATCATCAAAGGTGATGTTCACGGCTCGGTTGAAGCGATTGCCGGAACGATTTCCAAACTTAGCACCGATGAAGTTGCCATCAAAATTATTCACTCGGCAACGGGGGGAATAAGCGAAAGCGACGTTAGTCTGGCGACCGCTTCGGGTGCAATGATCATCGGTTTCAACGTTCGTGCCAATCCTTCCGCCAAAGAGCTAGCCAACACAAAAGGCGTTGAACTTCGTTATTATTCGATCATTTATAATTTGGTTGACGATTTGAAATTATTACTCTCTGGATTATTAACCCCGCTTAAAAGTGAAGAATATCTTGGTCAAGCTGAAATTCGTCAAATTTTCAAAATTACTAATACTGGAAAAATTGCGGGTTGCTTTGTAGTCAATGGCGTAATCAAAAGAAATGGCAAAGCTCGTTTATTGCGCG
>CAXNDB010000146.1:0-3385 GCA_964201025.1 Rickettsiales bacterium UBA1997
GCGAAGATGCTTTAAAAACCATGAATGCCATGCGTTTAATGGGCGTCGAATTTACCAAAAAAGAAAATTTTTACGAGGTCAATGGCGTTGGGATTGTTGGCTTGATGGAGCCTAGCGATATTCTCGATATGGGCAATTCAGGAACTTCACCACGTTTACTTGCGGGCTTAGTTTGCCCTTATAATTTTACCAGTTTTTTTACCGGAGATGCTTCATTGCGTAAGCGTCCGATGGGTCGCGTTTTTGAACCAATTCAAAAATTTGGCGCTCAAATTATTTCTAGAAAAAATAATTTATCGCCATTCGCCATCATTGGCAATCAAGACGCCATGCCGATTGAATATGAAATGAAAATGGCGTCGGCACAAGTAAAAAGTTGTATTTTATTGGCATCGCTGGCGGTCAAAGGCACGACGACAATTATCGAACCCGAAAAATGCCGAGATCACACCGAAATTATGATGAAAAATTTGGGCTTAAAAATCATTCAAGAAAATTTTAATAATGGCACCAAAATTTCTTACAATGGCTTGCAAGAATTTGCTGGATGCGAATTTGAAATTCCCAACGACATTTCTTCTTCGGCATTTTTTATGGTCGGCGCTTTGTTGGTTAAAAATTCAAAAATTTTGTTGAAAAATATTGGCATCAATCCACTGCGAACCGGCTTGATTCAAACGCTCCAAGAAATGGGTGGCAAAATTTTATTAAAAAATATACGTGAAATTGGTGGCGAAAAAGTCGCCGATATTGAAGTTGAAGCTAGCGATTTAAAAGCAATCGATGTGCCGGCAAGTCGCTCTGCGAGCATGATCGACGAATATCCGATTTTGGCTGTAGCTTGCGCTTTTGCCAATGGCACTTCCAAATTAAATGGCTTGGCGGAATTAAAAGTAAAAGAAAGTAATCGTTTAACGATGATCGCTGATAACTTACAAAATTGCGGTGTTGAAGTCAAAATCGGCGACGATTTTTTAGAAATTAAAGGTGGTTTTGTGATGCCGAAAAATATGGTCGAAATTAAAACGGCGATGGATCATCGCATCGCAATGTCGTTTTTGATTATGGGTCTACGCCTAGAAAATGGCGTTAAAATTGATGATGATGAAATGATAAAAACCAGTTTTCCGAATTTTGAAAAAATTATTGCGCAATTTTTATAAAATAATAATTTTTGATTTGAACAAATACTTTTTCACTACCACAAACATTTTTTAGTTTAATTTATTAATTTAAAAATAAATATTATGACACAAAATTTTCGTCTCGAAACTGATTCTTTTGGTGAAATTAAAGTCCCCGCTGACGCCTATTACGGAGCTCAAACTCAAAGAAGTATTCAAAATTTTCCGATTTGCACCAATAACGCTGGACATAAAATGCCCAAAGAAGTTATTTACGCCATGTTGTTGATAAAAAAAGCTTGCGCTTTGACCAATAAAGACTTGATGGCTCTTGATCCGAAATCCGATGAATTTAAAAAATTTTCGCCCGATTTGGCGAATAAAATTGTCGATGCGGTTGATGAAATTTTAAATAAATTCGAGTGGTTTTACGAAAATCATTTTCCTTTGGTAGTTTGGCAAACCGGCTCTGGCACTCAAACCAACATGAATGTTAATGAAGTTATCGCTTCGGTTGCCAATGAAAAAGCTTCGGGAAAAAAAGGCGGAAAATCTCCCGTCCATCCGAATGATCACGTCAATTTAGGGCAAAGTTCAAACGACACCTTCCCTACGGCAATGCATGTCGCCACCGTTTTATCAACTTATCAAAAATTACTTCCAACTTTAATTCGTTTTGCCAATGAACTTGGGAAAAAAGAAAATGAATTTAAAGACATAATTAAAATCGGGCGCACCCACACCCAAGATGCAACGCCAGTAACTTTGGGGCAAGAATTTTCGGCTTACAAAGTACAAATTCAATGCGCTTCAGTTTTCATTTCGCAAAGCATCGCCTTCGTTGCTCATTTGGCACAAGGTGGCACAGCAGTTGGTACGGGATTAAATTGTCATCCGCAATTTGCCGAAAAATTCGCCGAAAAAATTAGCGAAGTTTCTAATATTAAAAAAATTCATCAAACCCTTCTTGAGCTTGATTTATGTAGAACCACCGCCAAAGATGGTTTTTGGAAAGTTAAAGATTCAAATTTAAATTTACTTGGACTTTCGCATGCCGATAAATTTTACACTAGCAAAAATAAATTTTTCTCACTGGCTTGCAATGATGAGCTCGTAAATTTTTCGGGAGCATTAAACTCAACGGCAACTTCATTGATGAAAATCGCCAATGATATTCGCTTTTTGGCTTCCGGTCCGCGTTCTGGTCTTGGCGAAATTTCTTTACCCGAAAATGAACCCGGATCTTCGATTATGCCCGGAAAAGTTAATCCAACTCAATGCGAAGCCTTGACGATGATTGCGTGCCAAATTGTTGGCAATCATCACGCCATAACTTTGGGTGGCATGAATGGACATTTTGAACTAAATGTTTTCCGTCCGATGATTATTCGCAACGTCTTGGAATCAATAAATTTAATCTCCGACGGCGTTAATAGCTTCATCGATAATTGCTTAGTAGGAATTATTGCAAATCATGAAAGAATAACCGAACTTCTTAATAATTCTTTGATGTTAGTGACGGCTCTTAATCCTTATATTGGTTATGATAATTCGGCAAAAATTGCTAAAAAAGCTCATAAGGACGGCACAACTTTGAAAGAATCGGCTTTGGCTTTGGACTTACTTACTGAAGAGCAATTCAATGAATGGGTTGATCCGAAAAAAATGATATAATTTAAATTTGAAAGACTCAAAATCGAAAAAATGAAAGAAAAAATTATAAATTTCTTAAAATCAAAAACGCACCCCGAAGCAAAATTTATAATTTTAGGGTTGCTTTACATTATCACGATGAATGTAATGACAATATTTAGAATATTTGATTTGCTTACTTTTTTTTGTATTTATTTTTGTATAAAACATTTAAGTTCAAAGCCTACTCTTTCTAAGAAAAGAATGTTACTTTCTTCAACAATAATATTTATTTTTGTTTTAGAAATATGGATTTTAATTAACTATGTAAGCTTCATTTGTTTTAGCCCTTTTTTCTATTCAAATATAAAATCAAGTGCGAATCCAGGTTTTTACAAGATTGACTTATTGACCGTTTTTTTGTCATTTATTTTATTTCTTATTTATCGGATTGCGAATTATTTAAAATCAAATCCCAATAAAATTATCGACATTATTAAAACCTTTATTTTTGAATTTTTCCAATTTTTTGCAGTCGCAATTTTTTATTTTTTGATTATAAAATTTACGCCAGAAAAATATGATTCTTCATTTTTAGCACTCGCAATTGCAATCAATATAATTTTATT
>CAXNDB010000147.1:0-3373 GCA_964201025.1 Rickettsiales bacterium UBA1997
TCAAAGGTTCCGGGGTAAATTGCAATTTTCATAAAAGTGATTTTTAAGTAAAAATATTTTTTAATTTAAAGACTTTATTTTAAATTTCTTAAGTTAAAATAAAATTAATTTTAATTCTAATTAATTATTCATGAAAATAACAATTTTATCAATCGGTAAATTTGACAAATCGCCATATCGAGAACTTTTTGAATATTATTTAAAAAGATTAAAATGGAAAATAGAATTAAAAGAAATTGAATTTAAAAATACCAAAAGCTATGAAGAGTCTAAAATCAAGAATGAAGAGGGTGCTTTATTATTAAAAAATCTTCATAATTTTTCTAAAATTATTGTTTTAGATGAACGCGGAAAACAATTTTCGAGCCCAGAATTTGCTAATATTTTAGAAAATTTTAATGTGACGGGCGATTCAAATATCGCCTTCATTATTGGTGGCGCTTTTGGCTTAAGCGATGACGTTAAAAACAAAGCTGATATTTTATTATCGATTTCTAAAATGACCTTGCCCCACTTGATGGTAAGAGGATTTTTAATTGAACAAATTTATCGAGCTTCCACCATAATTTCCAATCATCCTTACCACAAAATTTAGTTTTCTTAAGTTGATTTTTCAGCAACGATTGTGAGCCAACGGCTTCGAGCTCTAGTTCTTCTGGCATCAATTGTTCCGCGGATTTTTTGTCCACGCTCTTTTAAACTTACTCCGCCCTGCCATTTTTTTCGCGACTCTTGTTGTTTTTCAAAAGTTTGATCTTTTTGCATATCGGCTTTGCGTTGAGTTTTTTCTCTGCGCGCCATCGCTCTTTCGCGAGCATTACCAACAATAGTTTGACGATTCATTTTTGCCAATCTTTGGTGATGCATAATAATATTATCAACAAATTGACGTCGTCTTCGATTGGTCATTTTACGCATTTGGGCACGACTTAGCCCGCGCCTTTTGCGATTTCTCTTAATGAAGCCATATAAAATATGTCCAATAGTGTGGCCAGCTAATTCATAGGCAATCATCGGATGAGAAGCAATTAAAGCGGTTGGGCTAAAAGCAATTGATCCAATAATTGGTAACGGCAAAAACATCTTTTTGTTAAATCACTTATAAATTTTATTAATGTAATTATTTATGAAAATTATTTTCCAATGCAAAATTTAGAGAAAATTAAATCCAAAATATTTTCTATGTCAATCTTGCCATTTATTTTGGCAATTTCATTGGCACAAATTCTTAGATTTTCGGCACAGATTTCAATATTTTTATTTAAGTTTAAATTTTCTAAACTTTTTAAACAATTTTGTAAAGAAATACGATATCTTTCTTGGGTAATTAGCGGTGAATTGAAGTTGGGAATTAATAAATCTATTTTCTCTTTCAAGGCCTCAAAAAGCTTAGAAATATTGATATTCTTCGCCACTGAAATTATTAAAAAATTATTTTGATTATCAATTCCCGCATCAGAAATTATTTTTTTAAAATTAATTTCGTCATTCGATATTTTATCAATTTTATTGAAAACTAAAATTGTATTTTCGTCAATCAAATTTTTTTGAATAATTGGATTTAACGTATCAACTAAATAAATTTTTATATCAGCATTTTGAGCTTTATTTAAAGCTCTTTTAACACCTTCTTGTTCGATTAAATCATCGCTCAATCGAATTCCAGCCGTGTCGGAAATAATAACTGGAACGCCGGCAATTTCTAGATGAATATCGATAATATCGCGAGTCGTTCCCGCAATTTCTGAAACGATAGCAACTTCGCTTTGTGCTAAAAAATTCATCAAACTTGATTTTCCAGCATTCGGGGCACCAATTATCGCCAAACTTAAACCATTTTTTATTTTATGACCCGCCTTATTATCGTTTAAATGTTGTGAAATTTGTGTTTTTAAATCATTAACATCGAGATTAATTTTATCAATAATGCTAATTGGTAAATCATCTTCAGGAAAGTCAATTAAGGCTTCAATAAAAGCTGAGATTTCGATAATTTTATGACGCCAATTTTCATAAATTTTTCCAAGATTGCCACTAAGTTGCGAAATGGCTTGCTTGTGCTGTGCTTCAGTTTCGCTAGCGATTAAATCTGGAATAGCTTCGGCTTGCACTAAATCAATTTTGCCATTTAAAAATGCTCTTTTCGAAAATTCGCCAGCACTGGCTAAATCAACATTTTCAAGTGATAATAATTTTGCAAAAATTCTTTTTAAAATATATTGAGAGCTGTGAATGCTAATTTCGGCGACATCTTCTCCCGTAAAGCTTCGCGGTGCTTTAAAAAATGTAATAATCGCTTCGTCAATTAACTCATCATCATTGTCAAAAATAATTTTATGAAAAAAACTTTTTTGCGGAATTGGCTGATTTTTGACGCCAATTTTTTCTAAACATTTTAAAGCTTGTGAACCAGAAATTCTGATCACGGTGATAGATGAGCGTAAAGGCGAAGTGATTGTTGCACAAATGGTTTTCATTTAAAAAAAATAAAATTTATGGAAAAATTGGAGCTAATTTTAAGCCCTCATTTTCAGCAAAACCAAAAATTAAGTTCATGTTTTGAACCGCTTGCCCAGAGGCTCCTTTACATAAATTATCAATTACCGAAACAATAATTATTTGATTTTCTTTGCGTCCTTTTTTGATAGAAATAATACACATATTAGTGCCCGCAACATCTTTAATATTAGGCTCTCCCGCAATCACTTCAACAAAAAATTCATCATCATAAAAAGTTGATAAGCAATTTTGCAAATCTTCAAATTTAAAATTATCTTTTATCGTGCAATAAATAGTTGAAATAATCCCACGATTAATCGGCAAAAGATGCGGAGTAAATTCAATAATCATCTTAGAACCAGAAGCTTTTGAGAGTTCTTGTTCAATCTCACCAATATGACGATGTTTGCCCACCGAATAAGCTTTAACCGACTCGTTAATTTCGCAAAATAAATTGCCTAATTTTAAATTTCGTCCCGCACCCGAACTGCCCGACTTGGAATCGATAATAACATCTTCCAAATTGATTAAATTATTTCTCAAAAGCGGAATTAAAGGCAATAAAGCTGAAGTCGGATAACATCCCGGACAAGCGACCAAAGAAGCTTTTTTTATTTTATCACGATAAATTTCGGTTAGGCCATAAACCGCATTAGGCTGAAGCTCTTTGGCAATGTGCTCATGTTCATACCACAATTTATAATCTTCAATATTTTCAAGACGAAAATCCGCGGATAAATCAATAATTTTTAAATGAGAATTCTTGCCATCGGCTAAAATTTGTTTAAAAGTTTGTTGCGAAGTAGTGTGAGGCAAGCAACCAAACGCCACATCGATTTGCGAGAAATCAACTTCGTCAATTTTTTGCAAATCA
>CAXNDB010000148.1:0-3371 GCA_964201025.1 Rickettsiales bacterium UBA1997
AATAATTCCAAATCTTAACTTACTAAACCAAAGCTGATAAGTATCGCCAAATTTTTTAAGACTAAATTTTTTTAGGAAGTTAGGTTAAAAAAACTCTTAAATTACATTTTTAAATTTTTACATTCTTGACATTTATAGCCAATCTCAAGGTTCAGATTCTTGATTGTAATTCCTCTCTTTTTCCCAATATTTGTTAAAACCTTACTCAGATTTTTATTATGAAATTCCTCAATTTCTTGGCAAATCTCGCAGATTAAAAAGCAAGAAATTTCTTGTGATTCTTCGCCGAAGCAAGCGATGTAAGCATTGATGGTGTTAAGCTTATGAACAATTTTATTTTCAATTAAAAAATCCAAAGCTCGGTAGATGGTTGGAGGCTTATCGGATAATCCGGCATCTCTTAGTTTCGCCAATAAATCATAAGCTCTAGAAGGCTTATGATTTGACGAGATTATTTCTAAAACTTTTTTCCTAATTGGCGTAAAATTTAGAGAAAATTTTAGGCAAATTTCTTCGGCATTTTGTATAACTTTTTTACTGCATTCAAGGTGATTATGCTTTTTCTTCATGCTATTTTTTTAAAAATTGTTTATAAAATTATTCAAAGCTAATCAAAAAAATAACCAAAAATTTATGCAGAATTTTTTAATTTTGCCACATAATTTTTTAAACTTTAAAAAACTTGAATTTTAAGAGGTGGTTCTTTTAAAAAGTAGTGTTATAATATAACATATATCTTTTAAATAAAATATATAACCAAAGCCAAATATGCTACCAAATAATGCTCCGCTTGTTTCTTCTACATTAGTTTTTGCTCATTCTTCTGAGATAACCTCAGCTCAAATCACTAACTCTACCCCCATTAGCCATCAAATTGGCAATCGAGGAATGGCAGATGAAGAAAGAATATCAGCGATTCTTAAATCTCCAGAAATTATTTATGCGGTTATTGCGACGATGTTGGAAAATATCGCCCATAATGATCCAAATACATTTCAAAATAAACAAGCCCTTAAAATTCTTGAAGAACTTACCAAGGAATCAGCCAATCAAGATCTGTTTGAAGATATTTTCAAACTTTCAGAATTTGCAAAAGATAGTAAAAAACTTGACAGAAATTTTAGCCTTGTTGCGGATTCGATTCGTCTAACAGCTGGAGCGATTGCTTTAAGTTCTTCAATCTATGAATTCAGTAAAAAAGTTGATGATGGCGAAATGGAAAGATTAAATTCTGCAACTCAAATTTCTTTAATTATCTCCACGGCAACTCAAATTATTGCTTCGCCGATTACCGCTTATAAGGGATATCAAGCCTCAATTGTTGGGCATTTTGTGGAAGAATTGTCCGACGCTTTTGAAATAGTTGCAAACAAATTGGCAAGCAAGCTTGGAGAATCTAAGCAAAACTGTTCAGATCCAAATCATAAACATACTAAAAAAGACCAAAAAGAAGATCATTGTGGTGATCACGTCCATGTTTCTCATGCGGGTGCATCGGCAAGGCATTTGGGAACCGGATTAAATGTTGCCTCCATGGCAATATCAGCTTCATCAGCTTCATATCGTTTAATAAATTTTGTTAATGATCAAGCCGTTAATAAACTATATACATCAATTTCTGCATTAATTGCTCCAATTTTTTCCATCACTGGCAAGACCTCCTCAGCAAAAGCTGCAGAAATCAGAAAAGATGAAATTAAAGAAAAAATAGCGAGAGCCCAAGAAGGTATAAGCGATAATTGCATTAAAATTCTTAACGGAACAATCGGAGGCTCTATTTCCCAAGAAGAAACCCAAGAAGCAATAAAATTAGCGCTAGTTGCAATTGGTAAAGAAGCCGAAGAAAAAACCAAGGAAAAGCGAAGTAAATCGGGGATTAAAATGCATACCAAAATAGTGTTAACCTACATGAAAGATAGCGTCTATGGAGCTCCGTATAATTTGGTGACATATTTTAGGCATGCTGATGGTCAAACGCAGAATTTTGAAACTCAACCAGATCTAGAACAGCAAAATAGAGAAGGTGCTAGGTGGGATTTGGATTTATCTAAAATAAAAGAAAAAATTGGGCAAGATAGATTAGAACAATGCGAAAAAAAATTAGAAGAATTTTTCTTAAAAAAGAGTTCATTAAGTAAACCAAAAAAAACAAGAACTTTTAAGACAAGAAGAGCACAAGAATCTTCAGAATCTTCTTCTTTATTCTCTAATGATAATTCATTTGGTTCATTTAGCGGAACAATTACTAGCGTTATAGGTTGTAGTTTATTAGCTGATCAATCTCAAATGCCAGGTGTTTCCAAATAACTAGACAATTATTACCTTTTAATTCATCGTTATTTTAATAATCTTTTAAAAATGAGGTTTGGTATTTTTGAAAGTTTTGATCTCATATATTTTTTCTAATTTATAAAATTTTATAAAACAACATTTTATGAAAATAAAAAAAGACAATTTAATGATAACTAATGCAGTCGCAAGCGATTTCATGGAAATTCAAAAAATTTATTCTTACTATGTAAATAATACCACAATTTCTCTTGAAGAAGAGTCGCCAAGCCCAGAAGAAATGATGATTCGTTGGAAAAATTCTGTTGACAAATCTTTGCCATATTTAGTTGCTAAAATTGACGATAAAGTTGCGGGTTATGCCTATGCTTTTCCTTATCGCGCTAGGTCAGCATATCGCTTTACGCTTGAGGAGTCAGTTTATGTTTCTAAAGATTATCAAGGACTTGGAATCGGGCATCTTTTGCTTTCTGAACTTATCGAAGAATGTAAGAAAAAGGGCTATCGTCAGATGCTTGCTGTTATTGCGGGTAATGACAATTTGGCATCCATAAAATTTCATCAAAAACTTGGTTTTAAACAATCTGGAATACTTGAAAAATTTGGCTTTAAGTTTGATAAATGGATTGATACTTTATTAATGCAAAAGGAGCTTTAATTTAAGGCGCCACTCAGAAAATTGTATCTAATTCTTATTTTATCAATCGTGAAATTCAGCATTTTTACCCATATTTAGTATAGTTGTTAGATTGCTATTTTAATAATTAAGCCACTATAAGGCGATTTATTCTTTATAAGATTTATAAACAATCTTTGAGCAAAAGCATTTTTTTAATTTGCGTAAGTCTTCCTCTTAAGTTGCATCGCTTAACTATTTTAATTGGACGTTTGTAAAATGATGAAGCTTTTTCAAACCTATCTCGGAGTATAATCAATTGAGATTAGAGAGCCTCTTATCGGCGATTTTTTTTCAACATTATAATAAACATTTAAATCTTTTAAAATTATATCCATTTGAGCGGTTTTGTTGCCAGAATCTAGGGTGTCGTAAGTAATAATTTGAATGTCGTAATCTTTGATAT
>CAXNDB010000149.1:0-3337 GCA_964201025.1 Rickettsiales bacterium UBA1997
AGAACAGAAATTCCAACCGGAACTTCAAATTCTTTTGTTTCCCCCTTTTCTATGAAAACGATTTTGACTTTCTCAGACATCAAAATAAAAATATAAAATTAATTTGCAAAAAAAATATGATATAAACAATAATAAAATTTTTATATCAAAAAATAAAGAATAAACTATCAAAAAAATAATATCAAACAAACTTTAATAGTTTGTAAATTTATAATTTCTAAATCAAAATATAAAAAAACTAATTTTAAAAATAAACATCAATTTTACAAAATGTTAAAAATTGTTTTATTTCAACCAGAAATAGCCGGCAACGTAGGAACTATAATTCGTTGTTGCGCATGCTTTGATGTCGAATTTCACGTTATAGAGCCACTTGGCTTTCCTTTTGATCTAAAAAGAATAAAAAGATCGGCGATGGATTATATTGACTCGGTTAAAATCTTTCGTCACTCCTCTTTTGATAGTTTTTTTGAAACAAATATTTTTGAAAAAAATAGTCGACTCATATTGGCTTCAACTAAGGGCAACACCGATGTCCAAGAGTTTAAATTTCAAGACAATGATTTTATTTTATTCGGCAAAGAAAGTGCCGGAGTGCCTGATTTTATTCACTCTAAAGCCCATCATAAAGTTTTAATTAAAATGAAAAATAATCAAAGATCATTAAATTTGGCAATTTCTTGTGGAATATTTTTAGCTAAAGCAAGCTTTGATATTTCCAATTAATTTTTTATAAAATTTTTAACATTTATCGATAAAAGTGGAGCAATATTTTTTATAACTCGACCTGCCGCAGGAGCAGCAACCATGCCCGCCGTATTGAATGTATAATTTGGTCGATCAAAAACAACATAGACCAAATATTTTGGTTCAGAAATAGGAAAAACTCCCACGAAAGAAGCTAAAGTTTGACCTTCATTATAACTTCCATATTCGGCTCGATCCGCCGTTCCAGTTTTGCCACCAACTTCATATCCTTCAATATTAGCATATTTTCCAGTGCCCTCTTCAACAGCAGATCGCATCATTTGACGCATTTTATTTACCGTCTCATCATTGATTAATTTTTTTGGTTGTTCAGGATCTTTTTCCAACTTTAAAAAAGATGGTTTATATAAATATCCACCATTCATAATTGCCGAAGTTGCCATCGCCAAATGAAGCGGGGTTGAGGCGATTCCATGCCCATATGAAATAGTGAATAAATTTATTTCTCGCCAATTTTTTGGATAAATCGTTCTGCCAAGCCCCGGAAACTCTGCTTCAACTTTTTTTAAAAAACCAAATTTTGATAAAAATTCTTTTTGATTATAAATTCCCAATTTCTCCGCGATCTTTACTGTGCCTATATTCGAACTCTTAGAAAAAATTTCTTTCACCGTCATTTGATCGCCATATTTATCGTGATCTTTGATCGTAAATTTTCCATATTTTATTGGCTCATTTACCGCATAAACATCTTCCATATTGATTAAATTATGTTCGAAAGCGGCAGCGTTGGTAAAAATTTTCATAACCGATCCAAGTTCATAAGATCCGCCCGTTACCATGTTAAATCTTTGCTCTGGTAAAGCTTCGCTTTGAAGATTCGCATCGAAAGACGGAATCGATGCCATCGCCAATATTTCGCCATTATTAACATTTATAACAATTCCCGATGCCGCCTTGGCGCGGAACTCTTCTTTCGCTTTAATTAATTCATCAAATAAAATATCTTGAATACGAACATCCATCGCCAAATAAAGATTTTGACTAGTCATTAATCTTCGATCATATTGCATTTCAATGCCAGACAAGCCTTTTCTGTCGAGGTCGACGAAGCCAACATAATGGCTGGCAATTGATTTTTGCGGATAAACTCGGATTAAATCATCTTCAAAAATTAGTCCAGCAATTTGTAAATTCTCAACGGTCTCGACTTGCGAAGGCGTAAGGTTTCTTCTAATTAAAATCCAATGTTTACTATTTTTTCCATCGCTTATTTTTTTTAAAACTTCTTCATAATCTAAATCGGGAAAACTTTTTGCCAAAGAACTAGCAACATATTTTGCATCACGAATTAAAACCGAACTCACATAGAGTGATTTGGTTTTTAAATCAGTTGCAACCAGAACGCCATTGCGATCATAAATATCAGCCCTTCTAACGTTTTTTCTCGATTCGTAAATATTTTTTATACTTGCTCTATCTTGTGTAAGAATTACAAAAAACATACGATAAATTATCATCAAAAAGACGAAAACTATCAAGAAAAAAACAAATTTAAGTCTGCCAAATTGTATTTTTATGTCGGGCATTTCTGGTTGCAATAATTATTAAAAATATTTTATAATTTTATTTCGGCGATCAGCTTCTTTACAGCTTCTACTGAATTATCAAACATGGTTTTTTCTTCAGAATTTAATTGCAATTCAATAATTTTTTCAACACCATTTTTGCCAATTATCGCTGGAACTCCGATATATAAATCTTGTAAGCCATATTCGCCTTGTAAGTTAGTGGCGACTGGCAAAATTTTTCTTTTATCGAATAAATAACTTTCAGCCATTTCAATTGCCGAACTTGCCGGCGCATAAAACGCCGAACCACTTCCGAGTAATTTTACAATTTCAGCTCCGCCATCACGAGTTCTTTGTACAATTTCAGCAATTTTTTGCGCTGAAGAAAAACCCATTTTAAGCATATCAGGAATTGGAATTCCAGCGATTGTGGAATAGCGAATCAACGGCACCATCGTATCGCCATGACCACCCAAAACACAAGAATGAACATTGTCAATCGAGACATTAAATTCTTGCGATAAAAAATATGACATTCTTGAGGAGTCAAGAACTCCAGCCATTCCGACTACTTTATTTTTCGGCAATCCCGAAACTTTTTGCATGACATAAACCATCGCATCAAGCGGATTAGTAATCACAATTACAAAGGCATTTGGCGCAAATTTTTTGATATTTTCACCAACCGATTTTATTATTGAAGTGTTCGTTGCAAGCAAATCATCACGACTCATTCCGGGTTTACGGGCAATTCCCGCCGTAACGATTACAACATCCGAATTTTCGAGTAAAGAAAAATCACTTCCCGCCGAAATTTCGGCACTAAAACCTTCGACCGCTGAAGATTGAGATATATCAAGCGCCTTGCCTTTCGAAACGCCATCATTGACATCGACCAGCACAACATCTCCTAAATTTTTTAAACTCGCTAAATGGGCTAGAGTTCCGCCAATATTGCCCGCACCAACTAGTGCAATTTTATTTTTTCTATTCATAAAAGAAATTAATTTTGATTAATAATATTTAAAATTTTTTGAAAAACTTGTTGTTGATTTTGC
>CAXNDB010000150.1:0-3319 GCA_964201025.1 Rickettsiales bacterium UBA1997
TGTTGTTTTAATAAAAATTAATCTCAAAATAAATTTATTTTTTTAATTTAAATCTAACTAAATTATTTATGAAAATTGCAGTTACGGGAATTAGTGGAAAAATGGGGCGGGTGATCGGCTCATTGGTGATAAAAGATGAAATCGCCGAATTGTCTTCGGGATTAACGAGAGCATCTTCTGGCCTAGAAGGTCTTGATTTGGGAGAATTTTTAGGTTTTGAAAAAAATAATATTTCAATCACTTCTAACATTGATGAATTTGTTGAATCTTGTGAGGCGGTAATCGATTTTTCTTCGCCAATTTTGAGTTTGGAAATCGCCGAAAAATGTGCAAAATATAAAAAAGTTTTAGTATGCGGAACTACCGGTTTTTCTGAGCAAGAAAAGCAAAAATTTGCCAAATTCGCCGAGGAAACGGTAATAATTTGGTCTTCAAATATGTCGCTCGGCGTCAATTTATTGATGAATTTAGTACAAAAAGTTGCCGAAATTTTACATGATGATTTTGATGTTGAAATTCTTGAAATGCATCATAATAAAAAAATCGATGCACCTTCCGGAACGGCTTTGTCTCTTGGTTCTGCGGTAGCAAAGGGTAGGGGCATTGAATTGGAAAAAACGGCAATTATGGCGCGAGTTGGCAAAGAACAAAAACGCAATAAAGGCGAAATTGGTTTTGCGACTTTACGTGGAGGCGATGTCATTGGCGATCACACCGTAATTTTTGCCGGCGAGGGCGAGAGAATTGAACTTTCGCACAAGGCTTCGAGTCGAGATATTTTTGCTAAAGGAGCGATTCGAGCTTGTATTTGGGGCAGTGCGCAAAAGGCTGGATTTTATTCAATTCGTGACGTTTTAGATTGGGTTGGTTAAGCTATTCCTCTTTCACGACTATTGTTTTTTGTTAATTGGTCAATGGTCTGTCTCTGCCCTCTTAATTTTTCTGCAATTTTCGTCATTTGTGAATAGTTTGTAACGTTGAGAACTGTTCTTTCCTCCGGAATAAAAATGTTTTTATTAATGATTTTTTCTTCATCATTAATTCTTAATTTGAGTTTATTTTCATTTCGATCGCGAAAAATAAAAGCAATTTCAGTGTAAAATTTTTTTTCATCACCTTTGCAATCCCCATATATAGCACTGATTGATTTAAGGTTACCTTCGCATTCAACGTGAGTAATTTTTTTATCAACATCTTCTGTTTCATGGAGATCGGAATTTTCAAAAACCTCGGTTATTCTTAGAAAATATTCTCCTCTTTCTTCTTTTTCTAATTTTATTCTGATGCCAATTCCGCTATAAATTATCGGATCATCGGTTGAAGAATTTTGAGTCGTTTGTGGGTCCAAAGGTTCAGATTGATGGGCTTCTCCTGTTTGATTATTTCCAACTTCTGATATTGATGAATCTAAATCTGGAGTGTAAGTAACAATGTAATCCATTACAGTATCAAAGATAGTCGTAGCATATGTCTCATTCATTTCTGCCGTATTTTCTTCTTCATCTGTTGTTTGACCCGAATTTTCATTATTTAAACTGGAGTTGAGTTTTTTTGTGATTTGTTCTTTTAAATTAGCTAGTAAAATTTCATAAAGTCTTTTTTTTCTTTCTTCAGTTTCATCAGTTTCCCCTTTTTTTGTTGTTGAATAAGGAAGCTTTGATCTAGGGGTTGATGACCCGTCCAAATTTTCTGATTCTAAGGCTGAAGAGCTTGGTTGTGATCGTTCATCAAGCTGATTTTGATTTAGGTCTTCATCATCATTTCGTGGCGAATTTTGATTAGAATTTGGAGGTTTTTCCTCTAATCTTGTGCTTATTAATTCTTGCCAAAAGTTATTTTTTTCTTCTTGTGTGCTAAGAATAGTCGGTGGTTTATTTTTCGTAACTTCATCTAAATTTAAAATTGGAACATTATTTGATTTTTGCAAATGTGGTGGCGGAGGAGCATCATCCGGTGGTGGCGACGATCCTAGTTCTCCGTTAATTTGTTCGGTATTTTGAAGTTGAAAAACTTGAACTTCTGAATATGGATTGAGTTGGGGATGTTGCAATTCCAAAATTTGATTTTCTCTTTCTGTAGATTGATGTAAGTTTATTAAATCTTCACCTCGTTCTGAAAATTCATTTTGAAGCCCCCCTGATAGTTGATTTGCAGAAAGAGAAATAGCTTCAGCTGCAGAAAGATTTTCCAATAATCGATCTACCTCACGGGCGGTTGAGGGACTCTGTTTCTCGAGATTCTCGGGATTCGCATTTGTTACTAAATTATCATCGTCACTTGCTCGCATAAAAATCGAACTTGTTCCCTCCGAAAGGTTCCTTAGTGAAGCAACTTCTTGATCATTTTTTGCATTCTCTTGAAGATTTTGCAGTGAAGTTTGTGTTGGTGCAAGTGTTTGATTACTCGATGACAAATCTTGAACCGGTGCTTGCGGTTCTTGAACCGGCGCTTGCGGTTGCGTATTTCCTAACCCTAAAGCAAAAGATCCCGCTCCTAAATTTGGTAAGCCACTCAAAGTTGAAAAAGGTGAATAAAGTCCTTGGGACAACGGCGATGAAGGAGCTTTTTGAGGTGCCTCTATCGCTGAGGGCTCATCTCCTCTATGATTTGCTAAATATTGTTGATCCCATGGTCTTTCTGATGTATTTTTGTTTATTTCTAAATTGGAATTTGGAAAGGGATTATTTTCTATTCCAACTTTTAAGGGATTTTGAGTGGTGACAATTTCAGGTTTTTGTCTGGGACGAAGACCCGGTATTTCCCCATCTTTTCTTACACGTAGTAAGGCTTCCTGTATTTGCAATTCTTGCTGTATTTTCAATGCTTCAATTCTAGTTATATTTTCCCACCTTTGTTTTTCTTCAAGAACTGTCGCCAATTCTTCTTCCATTGCTCTTATTTCTTGTAAATTGGTTATATTCAATGAAATGGAATCAGGGTCAGCTACATTTTGTTGTTTAATTTCTTCTTTCTGTTCTTCTAATTGATTTAGTTCCTGTCTTATTCGAGAACTCTCACTTTCCAATCTTCTATATTTTTCAAAAACTTCAGCTTTAGATGCCTGTAAAACTTTTATTTCCGAGTTATCTTTAATTAATTCAGCTTGAATTTTCTGTAAATCTTCTTTTTCCTGCTTTTTCGCCTCACTTTTCAATTTTCTACGTGCCTCAATAACTTCAGCTTCAGATGCCAGTAATGTTTCTTTTTCCCGCCTTTCCGCCGAATAAATTTTTGCCAATCTTGCTACTTCTGGCGGTAGTGGGCGATTCTGCGTTTTGTCTTTAAGCGTTGCATTTAAATCTTCTAATGTCGCTTCAAG
>CAXNDB010000151.1:0-3308 GCA_964201025.1 Rickettsiales bacterium UBA1997
CGATGTGTCGATTTTAAAAATTGATCGCGGAGTTTTTAAGGTGCTTGGAGTGGCTGGCGACAATAATCTAGGCGGTGATGATTTTGATGAAATTTTACGAGAAAAAGGAGTAAAAAATCCGAAAGAAGTTAAAGAAAAATTATCTTCGCAAGATTTTTTTGAAAATATTTCACGTCAAGAATTTGAAAATTTAATTAGTGAAAAAATCAATAAAACTCTTACTCTTACAACGGATCTAATCGATGATTTAGAAATTGAAATTTCACAAATTGATGGCGTTATTTTGATCGGCGGATCAACGCGAATTCCACTAATTCAAAAAAAATTGGCAGGAATTTTTGGTGCCAAAAAAATTCTTACCAACCTCGATCCTGACCGCGTTGTTGCCATCGGTGCCACCCATCAAGCTTATAATTTATCACATAACAAAAATAATTTATTACTCGATGTTAATCCGCTGTCTTTGGGCATCGAAATGATGGGTGGAATTGTCGATAAAATTATTCACCGCAACTCTACAATTCCAATCGCCAAAGCCAAGGAATTTACCACTTACGCCGATAATCAAAACGCCATGAAATTTCACATTGTGCAAGGCGAGCGCGAATTTGCCAAGGATTGTCGCTCTTTGGCGGAATTTGAAGTCAAAAACATACCGCCTTTGAAGGCTGGAATTGCAAGGGTTCGCGTCGTTTTTACACTTGACGCCGACGGGCTTTTGACCATCACTTCCGAAGAAAAATTCACCGGTGAAAAACAAGAAATTATTGTGCGTCCGAGTTATGGTTTAAACGAAAATGATGTTAAAAATATTTTACTCGAATCACTAAAAAATTCTAAATCCGACATCGAAAATCGCCTACTCACCGAAGTGATCGTCGAGGCTAATCATGATATTGAAATTATAAAAAAAGATTTAAAAAATCCGCAAATTATTTTAAGCGATGATGAGAAAAAAAATATCGAATCGGCAATTTTTGATTTACAAAATTTAACGCTTCCACAAAATTTTTCGCAAAATCTTAATGAGCAAAGAGAGCTTGTCCAGCAAGGGCAGAAACAACTTTCGCAAACCGCCGAAAATTTGATTTTACAAAAAGTTAATGTGGTTTTAACTAAAAAAATTTCTGGCAAAAATGTTGATGAGTTGTAAAACTTTTCGTGTTTAAAAAACTGCTGAAATTTTATAATTAAAAAAATTCATCGCGGATGTCGCGATTCACTCGCGACGAAGCGATTCAACCCAAAGCTAAATTTGCGACAACAAATTTAATCAACAATAATGTTGATGGGCTGTAAAAAAATTTTTTTACAAAAATAATTTTTTTCTTTTATTGTTAAAACTAATTCCTTAAAATATTAAAAAACTCTTTAAACAAACCAAAAACTCATCATGAAAAATTCATTTAATGTTAGTGATGCAACATTTTACGATATAATCGGGAATAACAAAATTTATAAAATTCCCCAATTTCAAAGGGACTATTCATGGTCAAAAGAAAATTGGGAAGATTTATGGAATGATTTTTTATCCGTCGAAGAAGCTAAAAATCCTCATTATATGGGCTCGATAGTTCTTAAAATTGACGACAAAAATAAAGATGATAATTTTATTGTAGTTGATGGTCAACAAAGGCTCACCACCATGACAATCTATGCGATAGCAACAATTTCAATATTAGAAGAATTAATTAAAAAAAATATCGATAATGAAAATAACCAACAAAGAATTATAGAAATTGAAAGGTCTTTTATTGGTAAGAAATCCATTTCCAAACTTTTTTACGAAACCAAACTCACCCTCAATAAAAACAACAATCTTTATTTTCAGGATTCCATCGTTAAAAGAAGAGAACCAATTTCTTATGCCAAATTAAAAGATTCCGAAAAAGCATTATATGATTGCTATTCTTATTTCAAAAAAGAAATATCTGAAAAATTTTTAGAAAATGGTGAAAAAATGACAGATTTTTTGGAAAATATTGTTGCCAAAAAAATGATTTTTATTCGCATTATTGTTGATGATGAAATCGAGGCTTACACTATTTTTGAAACGCTGAATGCAAGAGGCGTAGAACTTACAACAACAGACTTACTAAAGAATTATTTATTCTTAACATGTGCTAAGGATACCAATCCATCTGAAATGGATATTTTGGAAGAAAAGTGGAATAATTTGGTTCATAAAATCGGTCTTGATGAATTTCCAAAATTTCTGCGATATTATATAAATTCCAAACAAAAATTAGTTCGCAAAGAAAATCTTTTTAAGTCTTTGAAGACTGATATTACTAGTTCGCATGACGCTATTAATTTGTTATATGAGTTAGAAAAAAAAGAAGTTTTATATAATGCTCTTAAAACTCCATATGATAATTTTTGGAATAATCACGCCAATAAAGATTTAATAGTAAAATCATTATCGGAATTAAAACTTTTTGGTGCAACGCAACAAATTCCTCTATTATTTGCAATCTATGACAATTTGATAGACATATTTCCAAAGACATTGCAAGAAATCGCCAATCTTGTTTTTAGATATAATGTGATTTGTAAAAAAAATCCCAATGAATTGGAAAGTGTTTACAATAATATTTCACAAAAAATTTACAAAAGAGAAACAATTGAGAAAAAACAAATTCTCCAAGATCTAAAAAAAATATACACTGAAGATGACGAATTTAAGCAAAATTTTTCTAATATAGAAATATCTTCGGGAGGAAAAAATAAAAAATTAATTAAATATATTTTAACTAAAATAGAAAATCAAATTAGCAACACCGATGGCGATTGGAATGACGCCACCTCTACAATAGAGCATGTTCTGCCTGAAAAGTTTAATCAAGAATGGAATGATATTTTTTCACAAAATGCCAATAAATTTATTTTTAGATTAGGAAATTATACTTTATTAGAAAGCGAATTAAATCGTAAATGTTCTAACGAAAATTATGTATTTAAAAAAGAATTTTATAAAAAAAGTATATATAAATTAGCTAATACTCATTGCTTCAAAGATGCTTGGGATGTTGGTGCGATTTCTGAATATCAAAAAAAATTATCTGATGTTGCCAGTGGTATTTGGAAGATCCAATTTGCGGATTAATGAGTATAAATTTGCAAATTCTCAAAGGGGAAAATAAAAATTCATCGCAAATACGGCGATTTACTCGCGACGAAGCGATTCATCTTCTTCCTAAATTTGCCGACAACAAATTTAATTCAATTGCATTTAGAGTTAGCCAAAGCTGGCAAAGATGTTGATCAAAATAAAATTTCATCCCTTAAGATGAAAGATATTTTGGAGG
>CAXNDB010000152.1:0-3305 GCA_964201025.1 Rickettsiales bacterium UBA1997
CAGGGTTTCTCGCGTAAAAAAAATAGCCTAAACGGCTATTTTTAGCGAGAAACGGGATTAGGAGCCAAAGGCGACGCTATCCCAGGGTCAAGTCGTCTTCGAAATCAAAATGAAATTTTGATTGAGAAAAGCGACGAAGGTTATTTGCGTAAAAAAAATATCCTAAACGGCTATTTTTAGCAAATAACGGGATAATGAGCGAAGCGAAGCAATCCCCGTCGTGAATCTTTTTCGAAGAAAAAGATGAAACGTTTAGCCACAAGGAAAATATAAAACCCCAAATCTCATCGCGGGTTTCTCGCGTTAAAAAAATAGCCTAAACGGCTATTTTTAGCGAGAAACGGGATTAGGAGCCGAAGGCGACGCGATCCCTGGGGCAAGTCGTCTTCGAAATCAAAATGAAATTTTGATTGAGAAAAGCGACGAAGCCAAGCGATTTACTCGCCGTGTAGCGATTCAACTCAAAGCTAAATTTGCGAAGCAAATTTAATGCGTAGCAAAAGACGAGACCTGATAATTTTATTCATGATAGCCTCAAAATAACACGTCCAATCTTAAATCAGGCGATTGAATTTGAAGGCGAGTCTGCGTAAGCCTAGTAAATCTAGGCGCGCAAAGACGAGACCTGATAAATTCATTCGCATCATTTAAGAGTGGGCGTGTTATTGCATCATTTAAGAGTGGGCGTGTTATTGCACCAAGTTTTTTTCTTTTCTCCATAATAAACTCTTGCCAGCCCATTTCTTACGAGCTGTTGACCTAAATCCTCATCATCAATCATAACTTTAGCAACAATTCTTCCGCCATATTTATCCCATTTAATTTCTGAAAAAGTAATTTTTTGATGATTTTTTTGGGCTTTTTCTATCGAATTTTTGGTATAATTTGAAGCTTTTTGCGCTAAATTATTTTCCTTAACGCACTTAGCCCGCGGAGTTTTTTCTGGAGTGTCAATGCCCTTAACTCTTACAAAAAGTTTTAATTCTTGCGGTAAAAATTCATTGGCAATCTCCAAGGTATCGCCATCGACAATTCTAATTACCTTCCAATTATAAACACGGTTGTCATTAGATATTTCTAGAGCTAAGGCTTTACTTGAAATTATTGAAAATAAAATAATGGAGGCAATTAATTTCATGAAATTAATTCGGCAAAATTAATAAATAAGGGCATAAAAATGCAATAAAATAAGAGTATCGATGGCAATTAAAATATTTCTACTATTCGTTTTGGTGATTGATTCTTGTAAAAATAATTTTCTTAAAAAAGCTTTTGACGCACCGCCATTTTGTATTTTTAATTTTTCTTTTTCTTCTTTGCTTAATTTTGGAGTTTTTGGAAAGCATTTAATGGCAACATATATGTGCCAAACCAGATAAATTGTCAGCAAAATTGACAATGAATAATTAAAAAATTTTGAATTAATTGCGACAACTAATTTATTAAAAATAAAATATGATGCTAAGTAAAATAAGCCACCCCAAACCCAAGCGATAACTGAAAAGCTTTCCAAACCTTTACTTGCATTTACGAATGATATTTTTATTTTATTTAAAAAATTTTTCATAGAATTTCTACAATAAGTAAGTTTTTTTATAATAATAAATTTTTGAATTTTTAATTAAAATCATAATTATCATTATTTAACTTTTTTGATTAATTGTTATTTTTTTGAACCGCCTTTTTAACTCCTTCCCACGGCATTTCGAAGTCAAAATTTCTAAATTCTTGGGTCAATTTTACGTCTTCATAAACAACTTTTTTATGATTTTCATCGTAACGAACTTCTTTATATCCCGTTAATGGAAAATCTTTACGCAAAGGATGTCCTTCGAAATCATAATCGGTAAGAATTCTACGCAAATCTGGATGATTTTTAAAAACAATTCCATACATATCAAAGGCTTCGCGCTCAAACCATCCAGCCGAACTAAAAATTTTTGATACCGTTGGCACTTCAATGCCATCATCGATCGCCACTTTAACGGTGATACGATTATTAAGTTTATAACTCAATAAATTGTAAATCACTTCAAACCTTGGAGACCTTATTCCAAGCATGTCGGCGCCAAAAACATCGATTAAAGTTTTAAAAGAAAGTTGTTGATCGTCTCTTAAAAAAGTTAAAAAATTTTCTAAATTATTTTTATCGATATAAATAATTAAATTATCATTGGCGATAGGCTCAATAACACGAACATTTTCAAAATTTGATTTGATATATTGTGCTTGAGCGGGAAGATCTTGAAACATAAATTATCGTTTAAAATTTTTAGTTCTTTTAATTTTTCTTTGTAAAACCATAAGACCGTAAAGCAACGCCTCGGCGGTCGGCGGGCACCCTGGAATATAAACGTCAACGGGCACGATACGATCGCAACCACGCACCACTGAATAAGAATAATGATAATAGCCACCGCCATTGGCACAACTTCCCATCGAAACGACGTAACGCGGTTCCGCCATTTGGTCGTAAACTTTTCTAAGTGCCGGCGCCATTTTGTTGGTTAAAGTTCCCGCCACAATCATAACATCGGACTGCCTTGGCGACGGGCGAAATATCATGCCATAACGATCGAGATCATAGCGACTCGCCGCCGTTTGCATCATTTCAACCGCACAACAAGCCAAGCCAAACGTCATTGGCCATAATGAGCCCGTTCTTGCCCAGTTAATTAAATCGTCGAGTTTTGCCGTTACAAAACCTTGGTTTTTTATTTCGTCGGTAAGATTATTTATAAGTAAATCTTGATTTAATGGACTTAAATTATTCATATTTTTCATTCAAAAATTTATGATTTTTAAAAAATTATTTAACTAAAAATTTTATCTCCATTCAAGAGCACCACGCTTCCACTCATAAATGAAGCCAACGGTAAGAATCGCTAAAAAAGCAATCATCGACCAAAAACCAACAACGCCAATTTCACGCAATGCCACTGCCCACGGAAATAAAAATGCCACTTCCAAATCGAAAATTATAAATAAAATTGCCACTAAATAAAATTGCACTTTAAACTCGCCACGGATTGGCCCCTCACCTTCAAAACCGCACTCATATTGCGAATTTTTAGCATCATCGGGACGCATTTTATTAATAATAAATGGGATTAAAATAATTACGCAAGACAAGCCAATGGCGATAATTAAAAATATCAAAACTGGCAAATATTGATTCGCCACGAAATTTGCATCAGCAAAATTAATCAATGAATTATTCATGAATTACTAAATTTTTTATGATTGATAAAAATTTAACTAGAAATATTGATTTATTAAAGATAGAAATTTATGATTTCAAAATC
>CAXNDB010000153.1:0-3302 GCA_964201025.1 Rickettsiales bacterium UBA1997
TTTTATTAAGGTTAACAATTTTTCTAAACTTAATATTAATACTCAATTTTATTTTAGCAAAAAATTTATATGCACAAATTGCAATAATTCGCGAAGCAGAAACCGAGAAATTATTACGCGACATATGCTATCCAATCTTTAAAATAGCCGGACTCGATAGCAAAAATCTTAAAATTTATATCGTTAATGACAACTCTATCAACGCTTTTGTCGCTGGCGGACAAAATATTTTTGTTAATACTGGATTAATAAAAAAATTTTCAGATCCAAGCGTTATTGCGGGGGTAATCGCTCACGAAATTGGACACATCGCCTCATCTCACCTCGCCAAAGGAAGCGAAGAATTTAGCAATAATGCCAACGCTACTTTTTTAGGATATTTACTCGGAATTGGTGCCATAATTTCAGGCAATCCCCAAGTTGGAAGTGCAATATTAATAGGCAGTTCTCACGTCGGCAATCGCTTAGATTTAAAATTTAATCGCTCGCAAGAAGAATCGGCGGATATTTTAGCTTTAAAATATTTAGAAAAACTTAAACTTCCGACCAAAGGTTTATTCGAGATTATGAATTATTTTCAAGAGCAATCTACTGTTTATAAAAATAGCATCGACCCCTATGAATTAACGCATCCCGTCTCTTCGTCACGAACTAAATTGATAAAAAATCATGCTCAAAAATACAAATATGCCAATGTTGAATTTGATAAAAAAATTACTAAAAATTTTCATCGAGTTCAGGCTAAACTTGGTGGTTTTTTAGAGGAAATTGAGACCACTTTGAGAGTTAGAAAAAATAAATTTGACGAAGATTCGAATTTGGCAAAATCGATTGCATATTTTAGAAAAAATGATTTTAAAGAGTCAAATAAATTACTCGAGGAACTCATAAAAAACAATCCTCGCGATGGTTTTTTATACGAACTTAAAGCTGAATTTTTATTTAATCAAAATAAAATTTTTGAGGCGATTTTAAATTATCAAAAAGCTATAAATTATCTCGATGAACAATCAAAAACTTTGGCGCAAATTTCCTTCGCTAACGCTATTTTAGAATTAAAAACTGATGATAAATTTTTGTTAGATTTAGCTATTAAAAATTTACAAAAATCTCAAAAATACGAACAAGAAAATGCGCTAGTTTTTAAAAGCCTAGCAAGTGCTTTCAAGCTTGATAATAAAGATGGAAAAGCTCTTTTGATGTTAGCAGAATATAATTATATTTTAAAAGAAAATGATAAAGCACAAAAATTAGCAAATGAAGCAATTATTGAGCTTGAAAAAACCCAAGATAAAGTTGCCAAATTAAGAGCCCAAGATTTAATTGAAATCATCAAAAATAGCGAAGAAAAATCAAAAAAATAATTTTATTTCATTAATTTCTGTAATCTTCTTGAAAAATCTTTAGCGTCTTTGATCGGCTCATCTTCAATGATGCATGCCAAGTCAAACAAAGTTTGAATTGAATCTTTGGCATCATTTTTAGCATCATCATTTTGATAATTTTTGTTTAATTTTTTGATGATTTTGTTATTAGGATTTATTTCCAAAATCTTTGCCGAAGCGGAATTTAATTGCTTTTGTTCGAGCAAATAACGTTCTAAACGAATATCCATCGCTTTCGAGTCAACAGCCAAACACACTGGTGAATCGGTTAATTTTTTAGAAATTCGTGCTTCTTTAATTTTATCACCCAAAATATTTTTAATAAAATCCAACAAACCACTAAATTGCGAATTGCTTACATCTTTTTCATCTTGATCTCTTTTGTTTTCACTCTCATCATCTGCGTTTTTTTCTTCAGCTTTTTTATCAATATTTTCTATATCAACGTCATGACGATTAATTGATTGTAGCTCCTTGTCTTTGTAGGGTAAAGCCACTGTTACCCAAAACTCATCAACCGCATCAATTAAATATAAAACCTCGATATCTTTTTGTAAAAAAATCTCAAGTTGTGGTGAAGATTTTATTTTCTCAACCGTTTCTCCAGTTAAGAAATAAATTTTATCTTGATTGGGCTTAGCTCTTTCTAAATATTGAGCCAAAGTTATATATTTATCAGGAGATTTTGACGAATAAAAACGACAAATTTCAAGAATTTTTTCACGAAATTCTGACGATTCGCACAAGCCTTCTTTCAAAACTGCACCAAAATTATTCCAAAATTCTAAATATTTTTCTTCATTATCATTGGCTTTTTTCTTAAGTTCTGACAAAACTTTATTGACAACATTTTTACGGATTTTATCAATCACTACGCTGTGTTGCAAGGTCTCGCGAGAAATATTTAAAGGCAAATCATCGGAGTCAATTAAGCCACGAATAAAACGCATACAGGCTGGAACTAAAGTCAAATCTTCGCTAATAAAAACTCTTTTCACATAAAGTTTTACCGAAGTTTTGCGATCGGGATGAAATAAATCAAACGGTTTTGAGCTCGGAATAAATAATAAATTTGTATAACTCACCGCACCCTCAACATTGTTGTGAAGCGTTAAATAAGGCTCACCGGGAAGGTGCGAGATATGTTTATAAAAAGCTTGATATTGCTCTGAAGTAATTTGATCTTTGGGCTTTTTCCACAAAGCCGAAGCAGAATTTAAAGTTTCAATTTTAGCTCCCGCTTCAATGTTTTCAGGGATAAAATCGATTTTAAAATTAATGTGATCGGAATAAGTTTGCACTACATGCTTAATATGAAAACGATCAAAAAAATCAGTGGCATCGTCTTTTAAATGTAAAATAATTTTAGTGCCTCGAGTCGAAATTTTTTCTTAACTTTCGTTGATTGAAAATTGCGCAGAACCTTCTGATTGCCAATGCCAAGTCTTGTCTTCATTGTATTTTTTAGTAATTACTTCGACCGATTTTGCAATCATAAAACAAGAATAAAAACCAACCCCAAATTGCCCAATTAATTGCACATCTTTTTGCTTATCTCCCGTCAAAGATTTGATAAAATTTTCGGTGCCGGATTTGGCGATGGTGCCAAGATTTTCGATCAAATCTTCTTGATTCATGCCGATGCCATTATCAACAATTATCAACTGTTTTTTTTCTTTATTGGTGGTGATGGTAATTTTTAATTCATCATCAGCGATTTCAGAATTTTGCGCGATTAAATAACGCATTTTATCGCAAGCATCCGAAGCGTTTGAAACTAACTCCCTCAATGCTACATCTTTGTTAGCGTAAAGTGAATTTATCATGAGATTTAGAATTTTTCCAACCTCGACATCGAAATTATATTGTTGCATAATTGATTAAATTTATGATTGATGATTTAAAATTTTTGTAAAA
>CAXNDB010000154.1:0-3293 GCA_964201025.1 Rickettsiales bacterium UBA1997
AGTATCGGTGATGGCTTGCAACAACGAAACCGGAGCCATTCAACCCGTTGAAGAAATTGCCAGAATTACACATCAAAATTTAGGTTTATTTCATTGTGATATCGTCCAAGCTGTTGGAAAAATTCCGATCGATTTAGAAAAATTAAATGTTGATTATGCTTCAATTTCAGCCCACAAAATCAACGGTCCGCAAGGAGTCGGCGCTTTGATAATTCGCAAAGGGCTCGATTTTCGTCCATTAATTTATGGCGGAAAACAACAAAAATCTAAAAGAGCTGGGTCGCTTAACGTCGCAGGAATTGCAGGCTTTGGCGAGGCTTGTGCTTTGGCTCAAAAAAATCTAAATGATTTTCAAAAAATCGCAATTTTACGAGATTATTTAGAAGAAAATTTACAAAAAATTACACAAAATAAAATAAAAATTTTCGCCTCAAGCGCCCCGAGGCTTGCCAATACTTGCTTTTATGCCATTCCAAATGTCAACAATCAAACGCAATTAATTAATTTTGATTTAAACAATATTTGCGTAAGTGCTGGAGCATCATGCTCTTCGGGCACGATTTCTCGCTCAAGAATTTTGCAAGCGATGAATATCTCCAATGAATTTTTAGACGGTCCGATTCGCGTAAGCCTTACGCCCCAAACCACTAAGAACGAAATTGATTATTTTATAAAAATTTTTAATGAATTTTATCAAAGAACAAAAAAATAAAGGAAAAAATGACTTTAAAATTACCAATTTATTTAGATTATCAATCTACTACGCCAATCGATCCGCGGGTTATTGATAAAATGATCGATGTCATGAAAAATGATTTTGGCAACCCACATTCAAGAAGCCATTCTTATGGATGGAAGGCCGAAGAAATCGTCGAAATTGCTCGCCGTCAAGTCGCTCAACTTATCAATGCCAATGATAAAGAAATTTTTTTCACTTCGGGGGCAACGGAGTCAAATAATATCGCCATCAAAGGCGTTGCCAAATTTTATGAAAGTGCCAACAAAAAACATATTATCACTTTAACGACAGAACATAAATGTGTAATTAATTCTTGTCGCGACCTTGAGCAAGAAGGCTTTAAAATTACATTTTTGACCGTGCAAAAAAATGGTTTGATTGATTTAAACGCTCTCGAAAATGCTATCACCAACGAAACTTCTTTGGTTTCAATTATGGCGGTCAACAATGAAATTGGAGTCATTCAGCCTCTAGCCGAAATTGGCGCTTTATGTCGTAAAAAAGGCGTTTTTTTTCACACCGATTGCGCTCAAGCTTTTGGAAAAATTCCACTCGATGTTGAGAAAATGAATATCGATTTGATGAGTATTTCTGGGCACAAAATTTATGGCCCAAAAGGCGTCGGTGCAATTTATATTCGTCGCAAACCACGAGTCCGCATTAAACCAATTTTTAGTGGTGGCGGACAAGAACGCGGTATTCGCAGTGGAACGGCTCCGACTCAACTTATTGCAGGTCTCGGACTCGCTTCGGAAATCGCTTTTAACGAAATGGAAAAGGATTATTTGAACATTAAAAGATTAAGTAAGAAATTTTATGATGCCATTACCGCCCTTACTCACGTCTATCTCAATGGCGATTTAGAACAACGTTATATGGGCAATTTAAATTTTTCTTTCGCTGGCATTGAAGGCGAATCGATGATTATGGCAATCAAGGATTTAGCGGTGTCTTCAGGCTCGGCATGCACCTCGGCATCACTTGAACCATCTTATGTTTTACACGCTTTGGGCGTTGATGACGAACTTGCTCACACTTCAATTCGCTTTGGTTTTGGACGCTTCAGCACCGAAGAAGAAATCGATTTTGCGATAAATTTAATTACTAAAAAAGTTGAAAAACTTCGTGCCATGAGCCCGCTTTGGGACATGATGCAAGATGGAATCGACATTAAATCAATCAATTGGAAAACACATTAATTTAATTTTAAAAATATGGCTTACTCAAAAGAACTTTTAGAACATTACGAAAATCCCAAAAATGTTGGTGCTTTCGACAAAAATGAAAAAGGCGTTGGAACCGGTTTAGTCGGAGCTCCAGCCTGTGGCGACGTCATGAAATTGCAAATCAAAGTTTCGGATGATGGCATCATCACCGACGCAAAATTTAAAACCTTCGGCTGTGGCTCGGCGATTGCCTCAAGCTCACTTGCAACAGAGTGGATTAAAGGCATGGAAATTGACAAAGCTGAAAAAATTACCAACAAAGAAATTGCGGAGGAATTATCGCTTCCGCCCGTTAAAATTCATTGCTCGGTCTTAGCAGAAGAAGCAATTAAAGCGGCGATTGAAGATTATAAAAATAAGAAAAATAATTCATAAATCGATAAAAACGAAAAAAAATTAAAATGAATTTTAAAATTTCAAAAACTGGCAATCCGATCGTTGATTATCTTACGGTTACGCCCGAAGCGATTACTCAAATTAAAAAACTTTTGAGTAAACGCACCGAGCCGTGCGAAGGCATTCGCGTTTCGGTGCGAACTCGCGGTTGCTCGGGACTTAGCTACACAATTGAATTTGCCATCGCTGAAAAAAATATTTCCAAATATGATGATGTAATTTTATGTCACGATAATGACAAAGAAATTCAAATTTTTATTGACCCAAAAGTGTCGATGTTTTTGATTGGCAGTGAGATGGTTTTTAAGGAAGATGAACTGTCTTCGGGCTTTGATTTTGTTAATCCCAACGAAAAAGGTCGTTGCGGTTGTGGAGAAAGTTTTAATGTATGAAAAATTATTTTGAACTCTTCAATTTATCGCCAAAATTTACCATCGATTTACACGAAATTGAAGAAAAATATCATCAATTTCAAAACCAATTTCATCCCGACAAAGCAGATTTTAACTCGATCGAGCATTCAATTTTAATTAACGAAGCTTATAAAATTTTAAGCGATGATTTTTTGCGGGCATCGCATCTTTTGCAATTAAAAAATATCGATATTGAAGATGATGAAAATCAAGTTAAGCCAGATATTTCAACGCTTCAAGAGATTTTAGATTTACAAGAAAAAATTTTTGAAATAAATAATTTAAATGAAATTTTAGTTCTAAAAAATAATTTAAATTCGCAAATAAAAAAATTAATCGATGATTTTCAAAATGCCTTTGAAGCCAATAAATTCAATGAAGCGTCGCAATTTTTAATCAAAGCAAAATATTTAAAAAAATCATTAATCGATTTAAAAAATCGGCAAAAAAATTTAAATTAAAATGGCACTTTTACAAATTCAAGAACCAATTCCACAACTAGAAAATAAAGATTCCGAA
>CAXNDB010000155.1:0-3290 GCA_964201025.1 Rickettsiales bacterium UBA1997
AAAGATGAGCTTGATGGCTTGAATCGCATAGTTTCAATGTATTTGGATTATGCCGAAAATCAGGCAAAAAAACATCAGGCAATGACGATGAAAGAGTGGACAAATAAGTTAAATGCTTTTTTACAATTTAATGAACAAGAGATTTTAACCAATGCTAGCAAGATTTCTGCTGAAATTGCTAAAAGTTTTGCGGAAAGTGAATTTGAAAAATTCGATGCGATTCAAGATAAAAATTTTGAAAGCGATTTTGACCGTGAAATAAAAAAATTAAGCAAAAAATAAAAATTTGGCATAGTTTTAGAGGATCATTTTTTTAATTCTTCAGCTTGTTTTAATTGGCTCCACAAGCCTTTTTCAATAAAAAATTCTTTAAACACTCCGTAAATTTTTAAATCCTTTTTATGCTCCAATAATTCTTTATTGGAAATTTTACGAAAAGAGTGAACCGTTTGAAAATCAATATGATGAACTCCTTTATATTCATATAAATTCCAGCTGGAATTTGGGTCGAGATATTCACCATCTACAACATCTTGCTCGTCGCTTTTTACAATGAAAGAAATGCGATCCGAAGAAGTTTTATGAAATGTTCTGTTGTCAAAATACTCCGCATTAATTATAAAGCCAGATGGCATTACTTGAGTAACTTTTAGGGTATTAAAAGATTGTCTTAATTCTCTTCCGGTAATAAGATTGTCATAATTAATTACAAATTTTGAGGATGGATATAGGCAGTCTTTAGATGGCTTTAGATTGTCTGAAATAATTAAATCAGAAACTCCTATATCTGGACAAAGATGCTTTCCACCAAGTCTTTTTTCAAAAATTTTTTTTTCATTTTGAAACTCGCTACTTTTTATGAGCGATTGGGAAGTTTCATATATTTCCCCCACACAGCTTGATAGCAATATAAGAATAAAGCCCAAAAACATTCTACAAAAAACTACTTTTTTCATTATTAATTTTCCTCTTTCGTTTTAAATTTTATAAGGTGGGAAGTCGAGCCCCTTCGGTGAAGCGGTGAAGATCTCAAAGCCGTCTTTAGTAACGCCAATTGTGTGCTCAAATTGTGCTGATAATGATTTATCACGTGTCGTCACCGTCCAGCCATCATGCTTGCTTAAAAGAGTTTCGAAAGTCCCAACATTAATCATCGGTTCAATCGTAAAAAACATGCCTTCTTTTAACAATATTCCCGAATTTTTTTTGCCATAATGTAAAACGCTCGGTTCGGCGTGGAAAACCTTGCCAATTCCGTGTCCGCAATAATCTCGCACCACCGAAAAACCGTGTTTTTCGGCATGATTTTGAATTACAAAACCAATTTCGCCAAGATGAATTTCGGGCTTAACTTTTTCAATTCCCATCATCATGCATTCATAAGTAATTTGCGTAAGTTTTTTGGCTTTGATTGGAATGTCATTGCCGACGAAATACATCCGACTAGTGTCGCCATGCCAGCCATCGACAATCACCGTCACATCGATATTTAAAATATCGCCATTTTTTAAAATTTTGTCGGAAGGAATGCCGTGGCAAATTACGTGATTAATCGAAGTGCAAATTGATTTGGGAAAGCCTCGATAGTTGAGCGGAGCCGGTATCGCATTATTCTCGATAATTTTTTTATGACATAAATCATTGAGATAATTGGTGGTGACGCCAACTTCAACGAAAGGCGTAATGTAATCTAAAATTTCGGCGGCCAATTTTCCGGCAATGCGCATTTTGGCAAAATCTGCGCTTGAGTGAATGGTAATTGTCATAAATTTGTTTGATTTAATTTCTTTTTTCTTATTAAAATGTTTTATTGTAAATATTTCAATTTAATTCTTTTAAATTTATTTATGCCTAACGCTAAAAAAATATCGGAAATAATTCGTGTTAACCACGCTGGAGAGATGGGCGCCAAGGTTATTTACGATGGACAAATTCTCGCTTTAAAACTCAAAAAAGATTTTGAAACTTTAAAAATTGTTGAAGAAATGAAGGCACAAGAAGTTGAGCATTTCAATTTTTTTGACGAAAAAATCAAGCAAAAAAAAGTGCGTCCGACTTTGATGCAACCGATTTGGGGTGTGGGTGGTTTTGCTTTGGGTTTTATAACGGCGATGATTGATAAAAAATCAACGATGGTGTGCACAACGGCGGTGGAAGAAGTAATCGACGAACATTATCAAGAGCAAATCCATGAGCTCGATTATATCATTGAAAATGTTGAGCAAAAAGACAAGAAAGAATTTGAAAATTTACAAGAAAATATTAAAAAATTTCGTGATGAAGAAATTCATCATCGCGATGTGGCTTACGATAACAATGCTCGCGATTTTTTTGCTTATAAACCATTATCAAATTTTATAAAATTCGCCACTAAAACGGCGATCGCAATTTCTAAAAAATTATAAATTTTTATATTGCAAAATCGAGATTTTAAATCATGATATAATAAAAGTTATAATGATAATTTTTACAATAAAATTAACACAATTAATACAAAATTTAATCACTTAAAAAATGACCAACGGCATTGATTTCAGTATTGATAGAAGCGGAGTGGCGAATTTAATTTTTGACTTACCCGACGAAAAAATTAACAAACTTTCTAAAAATGTTTTAGAAGAATTGGAGCGAGCGATTAATGTGATTGATGGCAATAAAGCGATTCGAGTTTTACTAATTTCTTCGCATAAAAAAGATATTTTTATTGCCGGTGCCGACATCAATGAAATTCGTTCGATTACCGACGAAAAAGATGCTCGAGCAAAGGTTTCGCGTGGCCAAGAAATTTTAAATAAATTAGCTAAAATTGAAATTCCAACTATTGCGGTGATTAAAGGAGCATGCCTCGGAGGCGGTTTGGAACTTGCATTGGCTTGTCGATATCGTGTTGCGGTTCTTAACGCTAAAACGCAATTTGGTTTGCCCGAAGTTAATCTCGGAATAATCCCTGGATTTGGCGGAACGCAACGTTTGCCAGCCTTGGTTGGCTTGGAAGAATCGTTAAAAATAATTTTATCGGGCAAGGCAATTGATGGCGAAAAGGCTTATAAAATCGGCTTGGTTGATGAAGCGATTCACGAAGAATTTCTCGAAGAAAGTTTGAGTGCTTTTGTTACCGAAATTATTAAAAATGGTAATAAAAATAAATTTTTACAAAAACGTAAGAATGCTACAAATAGAAGGTTTTACATCGAATCATTATTAATGAAAAAGCATTTAATTTTTTATTATGCTCGAAAAGATTTGTGGGAAAAAACTAAAGGACATTATTTAGCACAATTTTTTGCGCT
>CAXNDB010000156.1:0-3262 GCA_964201025.1 Rickettsiales bacterium UBA1997
CGAATTTATTTCATAAAATTATAAATTTTACAAAATGCGTTATCTAGCTCTCACTGAAAATGATCGTAAATCAATGCTTGCCGAAATCGGCGTTTCTAGCGTTAATGAACTTTACGATGCCGTTGAAAATCAATTTTTATTAAAAAATCCAATCAGCGGTTTACCTCTCCATCAAGGTGAAATCGAAGTCGAAAAAATCTTACAAGAATTTGCTAAAAAAAATCGTCCCGCCTCTGCCGGTGCTTTTTTCTTAGGCGCAGGATGCTACAAACATCACATTCCATCTGCGGTTGATCACTTAATTCAACGTTCGGAATTTTTAACTTCTTACACACCTTATCAACCTGAAATTTCACAAGGGACATTAACGGTGATTTTTCAATTTCAATCAATCATCGCTTTGCTTACGGGCATGCAGGTTGCCAACGCTTCAATGTATGATGGGGCAACCTCTTTAGCCGAAAGTTGTTTGATGGCTCTTCGCATAAAATCGGGTAAAAAAAATATTGCCAAATTCAATGATATTCACCCCGATTATCTCGATGTTTGCAAAACTTTTCTCGATTTAAATTCGGCAAAATTGCAAGATGAAATTGATGAAAATTGTGCTGGCGTTGTCGTTCAATATCCTGATTTTTACGGCAACATTCCTAATCTCGAAGCGGTGCGAAAAAAATGCGATGAAGTCGGTGCTTTAATGATTGTGGTGGTGAGTGAAATTTTATCTTTAGGACTTCTCGAAGCGCCTTCTCAAGCTGATATTGTAGTGGGTGAAGCCTCTTCGCTTGGAGTTGGTTTAAATTTCGGCGGTCCACTTTTAGGATTTTTTGCTTGCAAAAAAGAATTCGTTCGTCAAATGCCCGGAAGAATTTGCGGAGCGACGATTGATGCCGATGGCAAATCGGGTTTCGTCTTGACGCTCAACGCTCGCGAACAACATATTCGTCGTGAAAAAGCCACTTCAAATATTTGTTCGAATCAAGGTTTATGTGCCACCGCCTTCACTATTCACACTTCACTTTTAGGCGAAATTGGTTATAAAAAACTCGCTTTGATTAATCATCAAAAAGCTTGCGAAGCCTACGAAATCTTGAGCAAAATCAAAGGCTTAAAAATTCTAAACGACAATTTCTTCAATGAATTTACGATAGAATTTTCTAAAAATGCTCACGAGATTAATCAAAAACTTTTAGCAAAAAATATTATCGGTGGATATTGCGTTGATAACAAAATGATCCTTGCCTTTACCGAATTAACAACCGAAGAAGATATTAAAAATTTAGCGAAAAATTTGGGCGAAATTTTGGGGTAGATTATGGGAAAAATCATCACTTTTTTCAATCATAAGGGTGGAGTTGGCAAAACAACTTTGGTGCATAATTTAGGTTTCATTCTTGCCGATAAAGGCTTCAAAGTTTTGCTAATTGATGCCGACCCACAAATGAACCTCACCTCCGCAATCTACGGGCTCTCAACCTCAGTCGAATATTCCACCGCCGAAGAATCAAAATGGAGTCAAAATATTCAAAAATATATTTCATTCGCCGAATATATCGACATTGAAATTAAGGGCTTAAAATGTGACAAAAAAATATATCAAGCACAATCAAAAATTCATCCGCAAGGTTGCGTCGATTTAATTTCTGGCTCAATAAATTTATCAAATATTGAGGCGGATTTATTTGGCATCGTCAAAAATAAAAATGAATTTACCAACGACATTCCGCACCGCTTTGAAAAATCAATCACCAAACAAAAAAATAATTATGATTTTATTTTAATCGACACTTCGCCTAGCGCCTCTAGCGTAATCAATGCCATGATTATGCTGCTTAGCGATTATTTTATTACTCCCGTTTCGCCAACTTTTTTTTCATTACAAGCCATCGATAATTTAAGTTCAATTTTTCAAAATTGGATCAAACTTTTGGGCGATTATCAAACTACGCAAAGCTTTCGTGGTTTAAGTTTTCAACCAAAATTTTTAGGTTTGGTGGTACAAATGGCAAAAAGATTTAATGGCGGAAGCATTAATGAAGGCACTTCATTTTCAAAATCAGCCGAAAAATGGATCGAAGATGTCAATAATAGCGTCAAAAAATTTCAACAATTTGCGATGGCTAGAAACATGTCGGTTTCGCAAGAAGAATTCTTAAAAATATTTTGCAATTCAACACCTTTTATCATTCAAAAATGTTGTGATTTCACTTCGCAATTACGTTCCATCGCCGAAAAAGCGGGAGTTCCCGTTGTTCATTTAACTCAAGATTTGTGCAATAAATACAAAGACTCCAACACTTCGGTCGATGTCACCAAAGAAAATGGGCAATACACAATTTCTCTCAACAGCATCAAGGATTCTTACAATAAAATTGGCGATGATTTAAGTAGATTAATTTAAATAAATTATATGCCAAAAGAGAAACTAAAACCCCAAGAAAAAATTGATTATATTAATTATATTGTAAAATTTTTAGAAGATAAAGCTGATCATGAAAAAACCATATATTTTGAATTTCACAGTATAAATTTAAGAAATTCTCCAGAGTTTTATGATTGTAACGAACAAGATTTCAGCCCAACTTCATTGAAACATTCATTGTTGAAGCATGAAAATGATGATGATATTAAAAATTTATATGAATATATTCCTAAAAAAAATATTAATGATTTTTTTTATGATAGAACCGCTTGTATAGAGGTTTTGAAAAAAGAGAAATTCTTAGACCTAAAAATCTTACTTGAAGAATGTTTTAACTGCATTAACCAAAATAATTTTCTTGCTAGCGTCATAATTTTAAGAGCTTGTTTAGAAATGTGGTTGATTAAAATGGGATTTGATAAAAACAAATTAGAAGACAAAATTAAAAATTTTATAAAAGACATTAAAGATAAAAACAGCTACCCAAACCTAAAAGAAAAAATTAATGAAATTGATAATCTTTTAAATTTATATCGAGACAATGGCAATTATGTTGCCCATTGCGATATTTCAAAAGCTCAAAAATATATTGAAGACCATTCACTTTCAGCTTCTTTAACATTATTGTGCATATTGATTGAAGAAACGATTTTTTCGAAAGATATTAAAGAATTCAAATTATCCGAGAAAAAAAATAGAATAAACGCACTCGATTTTGAAACAAAAAAATCTAAAGTTTAGTTTTTTAATTTATTTAAAATAAATTTAACAAGCTCGGAAAAACTTCAGGCTCTAGCTCTCCCCCTTAGACTTACAAACCTGAATTTTACAAAAAATACT
>CAXNDB010000157.1:0-3232 GCA_964201025.1 Rickettsiales bacterium UBA1997
TTGACATCAAAGAAATAGAAAAAAGCGCCAAAAAATTAGAGCGTGGCAAAGTTGATTTTGATGATATTTTAAGCCAAATCAAAAATATGCGAAGAATGGGCGGAATGAGTTCAATTTTAAATTTACTTCCTGGGGTTGGCGCTTTGAAAGAACAACTTAAAAATATGACTCATCTTGAAAAAGAAGTAAAAGTTCAAGAAGCGCTTATTTTGGCAATGACTAAAAAGGAACGAGATAATCCTGAAATTTTAAATTCATCGCGCAAACACCGAATTGCAAAAGGGGCTGGATCGACTATTCAAGAGGTTAATCGCCTAATGAAAAAATATAAAATGATGCAAAAAATGATGGGAAAATTTGGCAAAATTGACCCGAAAAAAATGGAAGAAATGATGAAAAACAAACAATTTGATTAATTATGCCAAAAATTATTGAAACCAAAATTATGAATTTTTCTGCCCAAGAAATTTATGATTTAGTCGTTGACGTTGAAAGTTATCCGCAATTTTTACCTTGGTGCAAAAATGCCCAAATATCCAAACATATTTCTGCTTCAAATATTCAAGCTGAATTATTAATAAATTTTAAAAATATTTTTGAAAAATATACCTCCGATGTGGTTTTTATACAAAAATCTGCAACCGAATATTTCGTTGAAGCCAAGGCCATCAAGGGTCCTTTCAAAAGCTTAGTAAATCAGTGGAAAATTACTGAAATTGGTCACAAAAAAACTCAAGTAGAATTTTTTTTGGAATTCGAATTTAATTCAATTTTACTTTGAAAAATGCTTAGTTCAATTTTTTCATCGGCAACTCAAAAAATGATGAATGCCTTTGAAAATAGAGCCTTGGCACTTTATAAAATCCATCATTAACTATATAAAAACTTTATGAAAATTACTTTAATGAGAGCAAAAATTCATCGGGCTTACGTTACGCAAGCTGACTTGAATTACGAAGGCTCAATCTCAATTGACGAAACCCTTCTTAACGAATCGGGAATTTTAGAAAATGAAATGGTCGATGTTTTAAATATCAATAATGGCGAAAGGTTTACGACTTACGCAATTAAGGCCGAAAAAGATTCTGGCGAAATTAAAATTAATGGTGCGGCAGCTCGAAAAGTCCAAATTAACGATCCCGTAATCATTATCGCCTATGGCTCAATGAAACTTGAAGAGGCAAAAAATTTTAAATCAAAAGTGGTTTTAGTTGATATAAAAAACAAAATCTTAAAATAATTTTTTAGGCTCTTGCTTTTAAAAAGAGTTTTTATAAAATGATTCAAAATATAAACACAAAATAATTTCAATTACTTAATTTTTTATGAAAAGAACTTGGCAACCAAGCAAAATTGTTCGCAAAAGAAGACACGGTTTTAGATCAAGAATGGCAACAGTTGGCGGTAGAAGAATTTTATCTCGTCGTCGTGCTAAAGGTCGCACATGCTTAACGGTTTCTGATAGTTAAATTCAAAATTAAAAAGTCAAAATCATGACTCTTAAAATTTTGACTATAAAAAAATCAGTCGAATTTAAAAATATCAAAAATTATTGCAAAAAATTCCATAGCAATAGTTTAATTCTTACCGAATCAAAAACTTCAGCAAAACATTTATTCGATAATAAATCTGGCAGAAATCTTCAAGACTTCTGCCGAGTTGGCACTACAGTATCAAAGGTTGTAAGCAAATCTTCTTGCGAGAGAAATTTAATTAAAAGAAGAATTCGTGAAGCCACAAAATCAATCGCCTCCGAAATCGCCAAAAATCATCACGATTATGTAATTATCGCTAAGAAACAAATACTTGAAGTTGATTATAAAAAAATTTACAATGATTTAAAATTCTGCTTTAAAAGAATTTAATAAAATTAAATTTTGATTTTTATGAAATTTATTAAATTTAATAAACCCAATATTAATTTTAAAATTTATTGGCCATATTTTATTTTTGGTGCATTCCTTGTCGTTCTAGCTATAAATATTACTTATGTAGTTGTCGCCAACAAAACTTGGCGCGGACTTTTTACTGAAAATTCCTATAAAAAAGGCTTAAATTATAACAATACTTTGAAAAAAGTTGAAGAGCAAAAAAAACTTGGAATTGAAATTACAACAATTGTCCGAAAACAAAATCTTAATAACTTTCGCATTGAAACTTTTATCAAAGATAAAAATAACAATTTTATCGCAGATTTAAAGGTAATTTATATTTTAAGATACAAGCCAGACTCAAAATATGATTTTAATATTAATGCCGAAGATTCTAACGATAGAATCTTTAGACGTGCTTCTGTTGTTTTGGACAAAAGCGGTGATTGGGAAATTGAAACCGCAGTTTCAAATCAAGAATTTGTTGCTCAAGACATTAGATATATAAATGTCGACATAATTCAAAGTAATGAAGGCAATAACCAAAATGATGAAAAATAAATGCCTCCATTGCGAAAAAGAACTCGAATATAATCAAAAAGATTTTTGTTGCAATGGATGCGAATGTGCTTACAAAATAATTCAAGAAAATGATTGTAAAAATTATTATTTATCTAGAACAATAAACCCTGAAGAGCTGAGTCTTAAGCCTGATTTAACAAATGAATTAGATATTTCCGAACTGATTTCGATTGACCCAAATGGCGAATTTCAAATTGATTTAATGATTCAAGGACTTCATTGCGGAGCCTGCATTTGGTTGATTGAAACTTTGCTAAAAAAACAACAAAATGTTATTGATGGCAGGATAAATCTTACGCAAAAAACTTTACGAATTAAATGGCGAGGCGATAAAAAATATGGCAATGATTTGATAAAATTAATAACACAAATTGGCTATAAATTATTTCCAGCCGATCAAGAAATTTTAAATAAAATTGAAGAAAAATTTGATAATGAAATTTTTAAAGCCCTTGCGGTTGCTGGCTTTGGAGCTGGAAATATTATGCTTTTTTCTTTGCCATTATGGTTCGATTCTGGTTTAGAAATCAATGGTGCCACACGTAAATTATTGCATTTATTGTCGTCAATTATTGCTTTGCCCGTTTTGATTTATTCGGGAAGAATATTTTTTATTTCCGCATTTAGATCTTTACGCGCCGGGCTTCCAAATATGGATTTACCAATTTCAATTGCTATTTTTTTAGCATCAATTGTCAGTATTGTTCAAACCTTTCGCGGTGGTCAAAATGTTTATTTTGATTCGGCGGTAATGTTGGTATTTTTTTTATTAATTGGCA
>CAXNDB010000158.1:0-3185 GCA_964201025.1 Rickettsiales bacterium UBA1997
AAAATTTTAATATTATCTTTGAAAGTTTTGGCAATCGCACTACCCGCATCTTTACGAATTTTTTCATCACGATTCGACATCAAATCAAAAATTTGTTGCGAGTTCAAAATTTTATTGCGATAAGAAAATTTTAAATTATTAATAGTCTCATCAAACAAGCGCACAAAGGCTCCGCGTGAAGTGATACTTTTATCAAGAGCATATTTTTCGAGCTCTTGCGAAAGTTGATGTTTTTTAAAAATTCTTACATCGCGTAAAAAAGGTTGATAAAATTTTAACTCTTTATCTTTAGTTAATTTTTGAAAAGTTTTTTCATCAATATTATTAATTTCCAGCGTAAAAAAAATTAATTTATTTTCAAAAATACTCAATTTTTCGGAGATATTTTGATAAAAAATAAGGTGTTTCTGATTAGATAAATCAGATGCGTAGACTAAATATGAATAACTGGAAATTTTGCCAATTTTTTCAGAAATTTTTTCATAATTTTCAATCGCTTGAAATAAATTTTTAGCATCGATTTTGGCAATTTTATCTTGATATTTTTTACAAAAAATTTCGCAATCTTTGGCGATAATTTTAAAATCTTCAGCGATTTTTTTATCTTCAATTGATTGATAAAAATCTTTGAGATTCCAAGTTGGGAGCTCATTTTTATTCGACTTAATTTTGGTATTTTTTGCTAAAGTTTTTTTCATTTTTATTCAAATTATTTTTTAAAAAATTAATGTTTAAAATGGCGGGTGGTGATAAAATATAAAGCGATTCCAAGTTCATTTGCCTTGTCAATCACTTCGCCGTCACGCATTGAACCTGCAGGGGCAACAATGCCTTTAATGCCAAATTTATGAGCGATTTCGATGTTATCAGCGAATGGGAAAAAGGCGTCGGATGCTAGAAATGAGCCTTTCGCCATATCAACAATTTTTTCACCATCAAAATATTTAGAAGCTTTTTCGCACGCAATTTCGCAAGAATCAATACGGCTGGTTTGCCCTACTCCCAAGCCAAAACTCTGCATATTTTTTACCACAACAATCGCGTTAGATTTAACATGTTTACAAACCTTCATGGCGAAAATTAATTGATCGATTTCGTGATTAGTGAGCGACTTTTCGGTGACCAATTTTAAATCATCATTTTTGATTTCGTAATTATCAAAATCTTGCACCAAAAATCCGCCCGAAATTGTTTTGATTTGGCGTTGATTATTTTTTGCAAAATCGGCGATTAAAATTCTCAAATTTTTCTTGCTTGCCAAAATCTCGCGAGCTTTATTGGTAATGCTTGGAGCAATAATTACTTCATAAAATATTTTAGCAATTTCTTGAGCTAAATTTTCATCAATTTCATAATTTAAAGCAACGATTCCACCGAACGCGCTCTTGGCGTCAGAAGCCAAAGCTTTTTTATAAGCATCTAAAATATTTGACGATGACGCCACTCCGCAAGGGTTGGAGTTCTTGATTATAGCACAAGTTGGTTCTTTAAATTCTAGCACTAAATTAAAAGCGCTATCGGCGTCGTTAAAATTATTATAACTCAACTCCTTGCCTTGAATTTGTAGAGCGTTGACTACGCCATTATTATTGGCAAAATTATAAACTTCCGCCAATTGATGCGAATTTTCACCATAACGTAATTTTTGTTTTAATTTTCCAACGATGGCGAAATCATCTTGATTAAACCAATTGGAAATTGCTAAATCATATTCAGCTATGTTTTTGAAGGCTTGTGACGCCATTTTTTTACGAAATTCAAAACTAGTTTGATTGTTATTTTTTTGCATTTCGGCGATTAAATCGGGATAATTTTTTGCCGAAGTAATAATGGTTTTGAAAGCAAAATTCTTGCCCGCCGAACGCACCATCGCCGGTCCACCGATAACAATATTTTCAATAATCTCTTCTTCATCGTTAGTTTTTGCTACAGTTTCAACGAATGGATAAAGATTTATAATCAATAAATCTATCGATTCGATGTTATTTTCTTTGGCTTGATCAAGGTGATTTTGATTATTAAGAACTCCGAGTAAACCGCCATGAACCTTAGGGTGAAGAGTTTTTACGCGACCATCCATAATTTCGGGAAAACCGGTAAATTCAGAAATATCTTTGGCTTTAATTTGATTTTGCGTAAGCAATTTAAAAGTGCCTCCCGTCGAAATAATTTCGACGCCATTTTCAGATAAAAATCTAGCCAATTCAACTACTCCCGACTTATCAGAAACTGAAATTAAACAGCGTGAAATTTTTTGTAAATTGTTCATATAATTGACTATTTTTTGGAATTTATAATTTGTAAAGCTTGTTGAAAACCTTCTTCGATTGTTAAGTCGCCATTATTGATAATAAAGGCTCCGTCGGCAATTTTTAACGGCGCAATTTGACGATTAAAATCATTGTCATCGCGTTTTTTTAATTGTTGTAAAATTTCTTCAAAATCGCCGGCGATCTGATGGCTCCTGCGTTTGGCACGAATTTCAACATCTGCCGTTACAAAAAATTTAAAATCAGCTTCGGGACAAATAATCGTCGTGGTATCGCGCCCATCTAGAACGCAACCATTTTTATTTTTTTCCCCCTCTTCAACAAAATTTTTTTGAAAATTAAATAAAGCATCACGAAGTTTTGAGCTCTTGGCAATTATTGATGCCGTAGCTCCAACCACCTCATCAAACAACTCTTCTCTTTCTAAATCGGCTTCAGAAATATTGGCAATTAAATTAGCGATATTTTTGTCAAAATCATCAAAATTAATTTTGAGTTCAATCATCTTAAGAGCTACTGCCCGATAGATCGCACCGGTATTTAAATAAGCTAAATCAAAATGTTGAGCGATTTTTTTTGCCAAAGTTCCCTTACCCGAAGCCGAAGGACCGTCAATAGCGATAACCAATTTTTTATTCATGAAAATTTGCCTTAATTTTTAATAATTTCATTCATCATAAATTTTGATGAAAAAAAAACAATTAATAATTGCAGTACTTTACAATTTTAAAAAAATATTTAACATCTCTAAAAATATTTATTTTAAAACTTAATTTCCTCAATATGAAAGGTATTATTTTAGCTGGTGGCAGTGGCACGCGCTTGGCTCCACTTACCCACATCATTTCTAAACAACTTCTTCCGGTTTATGACAAACCGATGATTTGTTATCCGCTGGCGAACCTCATGAATATT
>CAXNDB010000159.1:0-3183 GCA_964201025.1 Rickettsiales bacterium UBA1997
CCAGAGCAACAGCCAGTTGTTCAAGAGCAACAAAAGTTATAAAACAAATAACCTTTCTCGCGATCAAAATCTAAATGAAAATGAAAGCGAGAAAGATTTTATTTGGATAGGAGGCAAGAATCCATGCCTTCTAGCTCTTAAGAATCAAAAAAGAAAAATCTTTGAGATTATTACTAATAAAAATAATCTCGAAGATTTAAAATCTTTTTTCGATAAAAATTCTCTTCAACATTTAGAAAAAATCGTTAGAGTTCATGAGAATATTTTTTTCCAAAATATTTTCCACAAAGATTTTGTCCATCAAGGAATTGCTATTAGAGCCTCAAAAATTGAGTTTAAAACGCAATTCGATTTACTTGAAGAGTTAAATTTAATTGAAGATAAAAATCATCTCCCTGACGTCTTAATCCTTGATCAAATTACCGATCCACAAAATGTTGGCGCCATAATTCGTAGTGCGGTTGCTTTTAATTTTAAGAAAATAGTTTTTTGCGAATTTAATTCCGCCAAAGAAACGGCTTCTTTGGTTAAGGCTTCGGCGGGAAATATTGATTTCGCCGAAATTTATGTGGCGACAAACATAAATAATTTAATCGAAAAACTCAAAAAAATTGGTTTTTGGTGTATCGGTTTAGCAGGTGAGGGCACCGAAAATGAAAAAAAAATTGCAGAATATAAAAATATTGTTTTAGTGGTCGGTTCCGAAGGTGCGGGCATGCGTAATTTGGTTAAAAAAAATTGCGATTTATTGGTTAGAATTAACACTAATAAAGAGGTTGAAAGCCTTAATGTGTCAGTAGCCACCGCTATTGCGCTTAATGAAATTTATCGAAATAAAAATGTTTAAAAATATTTGCATAATTGCCGCTAAAAATAATGATTTAGCTTATCAAAAAAAAGATTTTTTGATTAAAAAATATGGCTTTCAAGATTTAACATTCGATCATAAAAATATTGATGATTTTGATTTGATCATCGCAATTGGTGGCGACGGTTTGATGCTTCATTTGCTTCACGAAATTAAAAATTTTGCCACCCCAATTTATGGAATTAATTGCGGAACGGTGGGATTTTTAATGAATTCTTTTTGTGAAAATGATTTGATTGAGACCATTAATAAATCGGAAATTTCGGCATTAAATCCACTCAAAATGATTGCGACCGACGTCAATAATATCAAGCATTCGCATATTGCAATTAATGAAGTTGCGCTTTTAAGGCAAACCAATCAAGCCAGTAAAATTCAAATTGAAATTAACAGCAAAGAAAGGCTTTCTTCTTTGATGGCGGATGGAATTTTGCTCTCGACTTCGGCCGGAAGCACGGCGTATAATCTTTCGGCAGGCGGACCCATAATTCCATTTGGAGCGAAAATTTTAGCTCTAACGCCAATTAGTCCATTTCGCCCAAGAAAATGGAATGGCGCTTTGCTTCCGTCAAATTCAAAAATTAGGTTTAAGGTTTTAGATCACAAAGAGCGTCCCGTCAGTGCTACGGCGGATTCAAGAGAGGTAAGAGATGTTGTCGAAGTTGAAATTTTTGAAGATTTATCGATCGAATTTAAAATATTATTTAACTCAAATCATTCGCTGGAGGAGCGTATAATTCGTGAGCAATTTGGTAATTAAAATTTATTTTTTCTCAATACAAATTTTCCCGCAAATCTTATAAATATTAATTTTTAATAAAAATCGTTTTATTAAATTGTAATTTTTAAACCAAAAAATAATATTAATTAAAAATTGTCAATCTTTAACAATTTTTTATGATAAATAATTATTTTAATCTGGTTAAATTTTGCAAAATACACATCAATCCAATTCCATATCAGATGAAGAAGTAGATTCGAATATTTACAATCTGGCTATTCAGCATGTTAACAAAAATGACATAAATTCTTTGATGCTAATAATGGTTGCTAATGAAAGAATTTTTGGTCATCCCTCTTCGAATGATACTAGATTTTTACATCCAATTTTTTATGCCATAGATCACGAGAAAATTGATATTATTAAATCGATGATAGCAAAGGATCATGAAATTTTAACTATAAAAAATCAAGCTGGTCTTGTTCCATTTTTTTATGCAATTTATTCTGATAAAAAAAATGTTGTTAAAGCCATGATTGAAGCTATTCCAGAAGTTTTAAATCAGCAAAATAATTTTAATTATACTTCAATTTTTTATGCAATAGATTTGGACAAAAAAAATGCTATTAAAGCCATGATTGAAGCTAATCCAGAAGTTTTGGGACAGCAAGATAAACATGGTTCCAGCCCATTTTTTTCCGCTATAAAATTTAATAAACCTAAAATTGAGCAAGAGATTGCTTCTTACGGTTGTTTTTCATGTTTTAGAAGAGAGGGTGATCGACCAAATATGGCCTTAAATATTATTGCCAGAGCAGAAATCGGAAGAGATTTAACCGATATTGAAAAAGAAAATCTAAAAGAATTTGCCATAAATTTTTCATTGTTAAAAAATTTTTATTATGAAAAAGCTCAAGCCTTAAAAGATCGAGGGGATGTAAAAAAAATTCTTGCTTCATCGATTCCAGAGGTTACTTCCGAACAATCTGAATTATATCAAGATTTTACTGAAATTTATCAAGAAATAACCACGAATAATAATCCAGAAATAACCTATATTAAAGATGGCAAAGTAAACAGCATGCATGTTTACGATTCTCACTTAACCGATCATATTTCTTATTTTATATTTCATGTTAATGATGAAAATAAATTAACGGCAATTAGTTATTGTGATGGTAATAGAATCGACGATGTAAGAAAAATTGAAGGATCGGAAAATCATATAAAAGGAGTAACAACATATCAATTACAAACTCCGCAAACTTTTTATAAAAATTTTGCAGGAGAATTTGTTAAAAATATTTCTAAAAAAAGCGCGGATGATTTTGATAAAAAAATTGCAAATAACAAAGCTTTTCCCGAAGGGCTAATTGATTACAGTAAAACTACTTTTTCCATTCCAACTAAAAAACAACTTAGGGGCAATTGCACATTAAAAAGTACTAATATTTTAGCTCGTTTTTTATTGGAACAAAAAAGTGGTGAAAAAATTTTTGATTTTGATGTCGATGATAAAAAAACAATAGGAAGAGGGGTTGAGGTTTATAAAGAATTTAAGCAAAAAATGGCCGAAAAAGTAACTCAAAAAGTT
>CAXNDB010000160.1:0-3180 GCA_964201025.1 Rickettsiales bacterium UBA1997
ATACATTGAGCTTTGAGGATCCGAAGACTCAAATAACAATTCAACCCAAAAACACTAAATTAACCTTCATCTTTTTGGCTAAAAATTGCCAAAAAATTTCAGCCGTATGGGCATACGACTTTATTTTTTAACAATTTTTATCTCAAAAATATTTTGTTTAATTTAGTGTTTTTGGGTTGAATTGTTATTGAAGTAAGCGCTTAAAATTCGACGAGAAGAAAAAAAATTTAAAGTTACGAACTAAATCCTCTAAGAATTTCCCCCGATTCAAATATAAATATTCATCGCGAATGGGCGAATTTATTTCGCCCGCAGCGATTCAACCGAAAGCTAAATTTGCAAAGCAAATTTAATTTAGTAAAAAATTTAAAGTTACGAACTAAATCCTCTAAGAATTTTAAGATGATTACGAGGCAGGCGAGGGACGAAAAGCGAAAATGTATTTTAAATACATTGAGCTTTGAGGATCCGAAGACTAACGAAGTAAGCGCTTAAAATTCGACGAGGATTGGTTGGGGCGGCAGGATTCGAACCTACGGGTGGCGGTATCAAAAACCGCTGCCTTACCACTTGGCTACGCCCCATCGACTAAAAAAATTATAATTATTTTCTTAATGACAATTTTGAGAGCACCATTTTTAAAACTTTCGCATTTTCAAGTCAAGATTATGTTTGACAATTTGCGAGAAAAAACAATTATTTAAGTAATCAAAAACTTTTTTAATCAAAAAATTTTATAAATTTTATGAGCAATTTTGAAGAAATTATCGATCTTACGCAAGAAATCACAACCAAATCCGACTTGTTGGTAAATAAAGTCGCGGAGCTTAGTTATTCAATCGCTAGTAGTGGTGGAGTAAGTCCGTTAATGTTCGGTTTTAGCGTTTTTATTTTATCATGTTTCGTGGGATATTTTGTAGTTTGGAAAGTGACGCCGGCACTACACACTCCATTGATGTCGGTAACTAACGCCATTTCGGGCGTAATAATTGTCGGTGCCATCATCGCGCTTGGTTCCGCTAAAAGTTTCGGATTCATTTCGGTTCTAAGTTTCGTCGCCATAATCATCGCTTCCATCAATATTTTTGGTGGATTTTTAGTCACTTGGCGCATGCTTCAAATGTTTAAAAAATAAATTTTGTGACCAATTTTAAAAAAAAATTTTTTGACATTTCTTGGCTAAAAATTCTTGCCATTTTTATTTTTTTATCTTGTGGCTTAAGATTCATTTTACTGATTCAATATTCCAGCGAAGCCACGATCTCCTTAATCGAAATTATTAAAATTTTCTCAATCGGATTGTTTTTTGATTGCCTTACTCTCTGTTATTTTGCGATCTTGCCTTCAATTTATTTTACACTTCTTCCGCAAAAATTATTTAATCACAAAAAACATCAAATTTTTCTCGGCATAATTTATTTTATTTTCATCAATATTATTATTTTTTCGATTTTTTCGGAAATAGTTTTTTTTGAAGATTTTAATGCTCGTTTTAATTTTATCGCCGTTGATTATTTAATTTACACCACCGAAGTTATCGCCAACATTGTTGAATCTTATCCAATGGGGCTTTTATTATTGATAATTCTCGCAATTAGTTCGCTAATTTTTTATTTTTCTTATCGAAAAATTGTGCAAATTAAAATCGTTAATTTTAAAAATCGTCTCAAATTTTTTGGGCTAATTTTTTTAATTTTAACTCTCGAATTTTTTGCAATTGACGTAAGTAAAATTGATAAATATTTCGATAATAATTACAACAAAGAACTCTCGCAAAACGGGATTTATCAACTGTTCTCGGCTTATCGCAATAATCAAATTGATTATGATAAATTTTATGTAATTAATGATTTAACCATCGCCGAAAATCGTCTTCGTGATTTAATTTCTAAACAAGAACCGAATGCCAAATTCGTTGATAATCAAGGGATTGAGAGATTTATTTCTGCTAAAAAAAATCAAAAAGAACAAAAATATAATATTATATTTATCACCATCGAAAGCATGAACGCTGATTTCATGGCACATTTTGGCAATAAAGAAAATCTTACGCCGAACCTCGATGAAATTTCTAAACAAGGTTTGTTTTTTACCAATCTTAAAGCGACGGGAACCCGCACGATTAGAGGTCTTGAGGCGTTAACTTTGGCGATTCCACCGACTCCCGGAAATTCAATCGTGCGTCGCCCCAATAATGAAAATTTATTTAACATTGCTACGCCACTCAAGCAACGTGGATATGACGCCAAATTTATTTATGGCGGAGACGGCTATTTCGATAATATGAATTATTTTTTCGCCAATAATGGCTTTGAAACAATTGATCGTCCGCAATTTGCGAAAAATGAAATTACTTTTTCTAATGCGTGGGGCGTTGCCGATGAAGATTTATTCGACAAAACCATCGCCGAGGCAGATAAATCGCATGCCAAGGGTAAGAATTTTTTAAATTTTGTGATGACCACTTCCAATCATCGTCCCTTTACTTATCCTGACAATAAAATCGATATTCCGTCGAAAACTAATCGTGACGGCGCGGTAAAATATTCCGATTATGCCATTGGGCAATTGATTAAAAAATCCCAAAAAAAACCGTGGTTTGATAATACGATTTTTGTTTTTGTCGCCGATCATTGCGCTGGCTCCGCTGGCAACAGCGACGTGCCTTTGTGGCGTTATCAAATTCCGGCAATTTTTTACGCACCAAAAATTATTAAGCCACAAATTTACGCCGAAAATTCAAGTCAAATTGACATTGCTCCAACATTATTAAGCTTTCTTAATCTTTCATATAAATCAAAGTTTTTTGGTGTTAATGTTTTAAATAGTGATAAAAAATATATTTCGAGAGCTTTTGTCAGTACCTATTCTGATTTAGGATATTTTGTTGATAATAAGTTATTTTTACTAAAACTTAAAAAACAACAAAAAGTTTATGATGTTGAGCTTAAAAGCTTTGGCTATCAAGGTTCGAAAGAGGTTTTGACTACACAATTTTCTGAAGAAAAATTTTTAAACGCTATGGATTATTATCAAATCGCTAGTGATTATTTTAAGAAAGGTAAGCTTAAAGAAGATTTAATTTTACAAAAATAATTGACAAAATAAAAATTATTCTATTATCTTTTAATAATTAAAAAATTTTACAAAAAATGTTAAAATAGTCTCGAGGGAAAGTGG
>CAXNDB010000161.1:0-3166 GCA_964201025.1 Rickettsiales bacterium UBA1997
AATATTATCGACAAGGCTCCGAGCGCTGAATTGCGTTATGATCAAAAAGATTCGGATTCTTTGCCCGATTATAGCGAGCTTGATAAAATTTTATATGCTTTAATTGAAGAACAAAAATCCATTGATGAAACAATCGAGCTTGGTTTTGAGGCGGAGATTGTTAAAAAAGTTGCTAAACTTGTGTTGCTAAGTGAATATAAACGCAAACAAGCGGTGCTTGGAGTGAAAATCTCACAACTATCTTTCGATAAAGATCATCGCTATCCAATCACCAATAAATTTAATTTTTAATGGCAAAAATCCAAAAATATATTTGCACCGATTGCAAACATGTCGGCAAGGCAAAAAAGGTGCGAAGAGGTAGTAGAAAAACTGAAATTTTTTGGTGGGTTATATTCAGTCCAATCGCAATTTTTTATTCATTATATCGATTTACGGGTTCCAAAAAATGTTGCGAAGAATGTGGAAGTTTTGATATTTATAAAACCAAATCTGATCTGCTTGAAGTTATGTCGCACCAAAATAATACCGCATCCAATCTTAAATGATGCGACCGAATTTTGCGGAACTCGTCTTTGCGCGCCTACATTAGGGTAGGCTTACGCAGACTCGTCCTTAAATTCAATCGCCTGATTTAAGATTGGAAGCGGTATTTCGAGTCTATCATGAATAAAGTAATTTATCATTTGGTCGAGATAAATCAACGACAGGTGTTTGATTTAAGATTGAAAGCGTTATCCTAAGAGACTCTAATTATGTAAAATTTATTTACATCTATTCTAAAAACTTCAAAACCCCCTTTGAAGCACGAACTGCGGTGCTAAAACAAGCTTGTAATAAATATCCTCCCGTCGGTGCTTCCCAATCAAGCATTTCGCCCACTGCAAAAACTCCCGCAAGATTTTTTAGCATAAAATTATCATCGAAGGATTCTTTTTTAATGCCACCGGCACTAGAAATTGCCCGATTAATGTCGCTAGTTGCAATTAAAGTAATCGGCAGATTTTTTAAATAATTTGCCAACTCATGGGAATTGGCGTTATTAATTTTATCTAAGCCAATTAATTCGCGCAGTAATGAGTTGGTGTAATTAGCAAATCCGGCTTTTTGTAAATAATTACTAAATGATTTTTTATTTTGAATCGCCAATTTTTTTTCAAGATTTTCAAGCGACATTTCGGGACGAAGATCGAGATATAAAATCGCTTTGCCGTCTTTTTTAATAGTCTCGCGAAGATATGAAGAAAGAGCATAAACCGCATTGCCCTCAATACCATTTTTGGTAATGATAAACTCGCCTTTGTGAGTAATATTGTTATGAGTGAGGGCGATAGATTTTAGCGGAGTTCCTGCAAATTTTTGCTTAAAATAATCTGACCAATTTACCATGAATCCACAATTTGCGGGTTCAAGTTTGGCAATTTTTACGTCATAATTTGATAGAATATCAACCCATTTACCGTTTGATCCAAGTTGGGGCCACGAAGCTCCGCCAAGGGCTAACAAGGTTGCGTCGGATTTTTCGTGAATTAAATTATTTTCACGATTTTTGAAAATTAAATCTTGATTATCAAAGCCCAGCCATTGATGATTTGGAAAAAATTTAACGCCTAAATTATCAAGTTTTCTAAGCCAATTGCGAAGCAAAGGCGAGGTTTTCATGCTCTTTGGAAAAACACGACCGCTTGAGCCAATAAAAGTTTCTTGACCCAATTCGTGACACCATTTTTGTAAATCATTGGCATCAAATTCTTTAATGCAAGGCTCGAGCCAATCTTGATTTTCAAAATAATTTTTTACAAATTTTTCAAATGATTGGCTGTGAGTTAAATTTAAACCGCCTCTGCCCGCTAATAAAAATTTGCGACCAAAATTCGGCATTGCATCATAAATTTTAACTTGATGACCTGCGTTAGCAATGATTTGTGCCGACATCAGCCCAGCTGGTCCGCCACCGACAATAATTACTTTTTTTTGCAACATGATTTATGGTTTTTAAAATAAAATTTTATTATGATAAATTTGATTATTTAAGTAAAGAGTTCGATACATTTTTGATTTGAAATTTGCGATGGCAAATTTAATTAAATATCGCATAATTACCAAATAAATTTCACTAAAACAGATTTGATTAAAAAATTTTATGACCACAAAAGTTCGCTTCGCACCTTCACCGACAGGCTTTTTGCACGTTGGAAATATTCGTGCTTCAATCATCAATTATCTTTACGCTAAAAAAACTGGTGGAAAATTTTTCTTGCGTTTAGACGACACGGATTCGCAAAGGGTTCGTGACGAATATCGCGAAATGATTTTCACCGATATGGAATGGCTCGGACTCAATTATGACGAGGTTTTTAAGCAATCCGATCGCTTGGTTCGTTACGAAGAAGCTAAAAATAAATTACTCGCTAATAATCGACTTTACGAATGTTTTGAAACCGCCGAGGAGTTGAGTTTGCAAAGAAAAGCCCAAAGCGCTTCGGGCATTGCGCCAGTTTACAATCGCGCTTCGTTAAAACTTACCAAAGAGCAAAAAGATGAATTAAGAAAAAGCGGTTTGAAGCCTCATTATCGCTTCTTACTAAATGATAAGCCCACCAGTTGGGATGATAAAATTAAGGGCAAAATTACTTATGATGGACGTCATTTTTCCGATCCGATTTTAATTCGCGAAGAAGATGAAAATGGTTTTGGCATTCCAACTTACACTTTTTGTTCAGTGGTTGATGACATTGATTACGGCATCACCGATATTATTCGTGGCGAAGATCACATCACCAATACCGCCATTCAAATTCAGATTTTTGAAGCTTTGGGCGCCAAAGCTCCCGACTTTGCTCATTTGGCTTTGGTCAAGGCTTCGGAAGGTAAAATTTCTAAAAGGGAAGGTGGTTTTGATGTTAAAACTTTGCGTCAAGATGGCTACGAACCCATGGCAATCGTGAATTTGTTGGCACAAATCGGCACCTCGGAAAGTCTTAAAATTTATCAAAATTTCGAGCAATTAATTCATGATTTTAGTTTTGATAAATTTTCCAAATCGGCGATGAATTATGATATAACAGAACTTACCAATATTAATCAAAAACTATTGCAAATACTTAGTTTTGAACATATTTCTGCAAGAATTAAAGAAATGAATATAAAGTATAATATTTCCGAA
>CAXNDB010000162.1:0-3162 GCA_964201025.1 Rickettsiales bacterium UBA1997
AAGATTAGATGAAATTCAACAAAGATCGCAAAAAAGACGCGAAGAAAATAAAGAAAAAAGGGAGGAAAGAAGCAGCGATAGAAGCGAAAAAAGAGATGAGAGACGCGAAGAAAAAAGAGAGGAGAGAGTAAATGATAGACGAGAAGAAAGAAGAGGTGATCAAAGAGTAAATGAAGATCAAAGAGAAAGTTCTAGAATGGAAAATCGCGTTGCCAAAATGCCCGAAATAAATCAAGGTCAACGACCTTCAAACCCTAGAGAATCAAATATAGAAAATAGAAGATAATTTTTCGTTACAATGAAATTCAAAATTTTTATAAAGATTTTTTTGTTAATTATATTCATTACAAAATCGTCTTTGGCGCAAGAAATTTCTTCAACAAATTCTAAAAGTTACGAAGCAAAAACTATAAGAAAAGATAATGAAATTGAAATTCGTTTAATTCCCAAAAATCCACCACCAAAAATTGAAAAAATCGCTAAGGAAAATAAAATTATAGTTGAAGATGAAGATGGTTCTGAATTAGAGAACGAAGACCCTGCAATTAATAATGAAGCGACCAAAGATTCAAAAATGGTTTATGAAAAAAGCGTCGAGGATAATGTTCCAATAACTCAAGAAGTTAAAAATGCTAATTCAGCCCGAGAAGAGTCGTTAAAATTATGGCGTGAAGAACAAAGAAAATTACGTGAAGAGCGGATTGAAGCTCGCAAAGAAGAAGCGCGGAAAAAATATCAAGCCCAAAAAGAAAGAAGTGTTATTAAGGAAATAGAAAATTTAAATCAAAAATTAAAAGAAAATAAAAATTCAAAAAATTCAACGGCAAATTTTTACAGCGGATCGACAACTCCAAACTCACCACAAAATCAAAATTCGGGCACGATTCCAGCCAACCCCAACGCCACAACTTCAAGTGGCTCAACGGTCGCTACTCCACCAAATTCAAATTCGAATTCTAACGCCTCCTCAACTTCAAGCAATAGCAACATTAATCCAAGTGCTCCACCCGCTAATATTCCAACTCAAAATAGCAGATAAAAATATAATAAAAAAGTTGATATCATTAATTAATTCTTCAAAATATTACATAAAAAATATCAAAAATTATGAATGAATCTTTAGAAAAAAATAATTTACTAGAACTTAAAAATATTAATTTAACCCTCGATGGCAATAAAATTTTAGAAAATATTTCTTTGTCCTTAGAAAAAGGTAAAATTAAAACTTTAATCGGAATTAATGGCGGTGGAAAAACCACTCTAGCCCGCATTATTATTGGTGTTGTAAAGGCTTCGGGCGGTGAAATTATTAAACAAAAAAATATTAAAATTGGGCACATGCCTCAAAAAATTCAAATCGATAAAACCATTCCGATGACCGTTATTGATTTTATAAAATTAGTAAATGATAAAAATTTAGACGATAATTTGCAATCTTGGTGCCGTAGATTGAAAATCGAAAATATTTTGAATAAACAAATTCATGAAATTTCGGGCGGACAATTGCAAAAAATATTATTTTTACAAGCGGTTTGCGGAAATAACGACCTTTTAATTTTAGATGAACCGACTCAATTTATGGATATTTCGGCGGTAAATGAGTTTTATAAAATACTTGAGGAGATTAGAACTGCAAGCAATTGTGGTATATTATTAATTTCACATGATTTACATTTGGTGATGCAAAAAACTGACATGGTTTATTGCATAAATCGTCATTTATGTTGCCAAGGCAAACCCGAAGACATCAATAAACATCCCGAATATTTGGCACTTCTCGACAATTCTTTACAATTTAAAAATGGCTCGGAGATTGCTTTTTACTCGCATCATCACGATCATGTTCATAAGATTTAACAAAAAAAATAATTTTATTTTATGTCAAAAAATGAAGATAAAACTACAAATGAAAAAATGAGAATTGAAAATCTTCTAAATCCACTAAATTCACCATCTAACCTTCGAAATATTGGTGTTGAACTGGATCAAGATTTAGAAGAAATTAGAAAAATTCCTTTGGGTCAAGAGTTTTTAGATGAGTTTTTAAAATCAGTTTCAAATACCCCAACCCCACCCGCAACCCCAACCGCAACCGCAAACGCAAATGCAACTGAAAATCCAAATTCTTCACCAGAAAATTTTCCACACTCACCTCTTAATTTAAGCAATCCTTCTTTAAGTTCGACCTCGAATTTTTCGCGCTCCCCCTTATCACGAAATTCTAGCAATGCTTCAAATTTAAGTTTAAATTCCAGATCGCCATCTTAATTAAATTTGTGACATAATTATTAAAAAATAGTCGCTTAATTTATATTTTTATGCCCCATTTTTTCGACAAATAAGATTCAATTTTTTGAATTTCATTAATTCCTAAACCACTATTGTAAATAATTATTTCTCCGATTAAGCCATCAAAATGATAATTGGAATCCGTCCTTAATTTTCCAACAATAAAGGGTGCAATGAAGGAATTGGCAATATTTACTGAGATTGCAGAACCGGAGGCAATTTGTTGACCATTAAGACGCATAATCATTTCGGCTTCCGATCTTTTAAATGCAAATAGTGTATTTTTATTGGCGTAAACCTTGGCTCCAGATTATGTTATTCTTCCGCCAAAATCAAAGAAAAACTGATTCGCATGAAGTAAATGTAAATTAAATCGAGCACTTTCTGCACCCGTATCAAGATTATTGGCAGTTGGAACCCAACTCATTGTTGAATCTTGACCGCCAGTGGTATTTTGCACCAAAAAAACCGTGATTTCATTATTTGAAAAAAAACTATCGCCCTTAATATCAGCACTTCTTAAATTTTGTGCATTGCTAAATTTTAATGCTGGTAAATTATTGATTGCGGAAGCTTTATATGCCGGTCTGGTGGCGTCATTGGGTGCAAGTAAATTTATTTTTATCGCTCTTTGTGAATTAATATCGTTCCACTGATTGATTAAATTGCCATCATTGGGCTTGGGATTTACAAAACTATTTTCCGCGGTAGTTTCCCACCACATTGATAAATTCGGAACCCTTCCGACAATTGAGCCTGAAGTTAAATTGCGAGCCGAAGTTAATTTAAAATCGCCATATAAATCAATTCCTTGCGACACTCCGCCAATCAAGATGCCAATGATCAAAATTACCATCGATAATTCGACCAAAG
>CAXNDB010000163.1:0-3161 GCA_964201025.1 Rickettsiales bacterium UBA1997
TGAGCCTTTGAAGGGTCGTAATGTCTTTTTAACATTCGATATTGATGGCTTCGATTCAGGAATTATGCAGGCGACGGGCACGCCCGAACCAGGTGGATTATTGTGGTATGATGCCATAAATATTATTAAAGAGGCTTCGAAAATTTGTAATTTTGTTGGGGCGGATGTGGTTGAACTTGCGCCAGTTAAAACTTTACACTCTTGTGATTTTTTAACCGCCAAATTATGTTATAAAATTTTATCTTTCGCTTTAGCAAAACCAAAAAAATGAACACAGAAAATTGTAAAATAAAAATAATTAACGATGTTAAAATTGAGCGAGGAAATCGATATCGCATCAATATTGATATGGGCAGAATGCATGATTTTACCGATTTAAAAATGCCCATTGAAGTTGTAAGTGGCGACAAAGAAGGTCCAACGCTTTTTGTGTGTTCAACGATTCACGGTGATGAAATTAATGGCATCGAAATTGTGCGTCGCTTGCTTGATTATGTTGAGGTCGACAAAATATGTGGAACGCTTATTGCCATCCCGATTGTCAATATTTTTGGCTTCAATGATCATTCACGATATTTGCCGGATCGACGTGATTTAAATCGTTGTTTTCCCGGAATTAAAAATGGCTCTTTGGCATCTCAACTTGCTTATAAATTTATGCAAGAAATTGTATTAAAATCCGATTACGGAATCGATATTCATAGCGGTTCTTTTCACCGCTCAAATTATCCGCAAGTTCGAACAAATATTGATGATGAAACTAATCTTGAATTGGCAAAAGTTTTTAACGCACCCGCCATTATTAATTCAAATTTACGCGATGGATCGCTTAGAAGCGCGGGGACCCAAGCCAATATTCCCATAATTTTATATGAAGCCGGTGAGATTTTGCGTTTTGATGAAAACGCCATTGAAACCGGATTAAATGGAATTTTAAATGTCATGAAAAAAATTGGCATGATTGATGAAGCTATCAAAAATGAAGAGCAAAAAATATTCGTAGCTCTTTCGAGCTCTTGGCTTCGCGCCTCACAAAGTGGAGTTTTTATTGCTGAGATTAAACTTGGTGACATGGTGCAAAAAGGGCAAATTATTGGCTCGATTTCTAATCCATTTGGTGATAATAAAATTGAAATTCGAGCGAGTGAAGATGGTATGGTGATTGGTTTAACCATGATGCCTCTAGTTAATAAAGGAGATGCTTTGCTTCACATCGCTTCGCAAAAAAATCAAATCTATGATGAAAAATTTTTGGTCAATGACAATATTAATTTAACCTTGGATTGAAATTTGTATTTGACAATTTTGCAATAAAATTTTAAAAAACGAAGCTTGATTTTGTTTTTAGATTTTCAAGATCCAATTAATATTAAATTACAAACCATCCTATGTTAAACGATTCTGAGCAATTAACTAACAATCAAAAAAGGCTTTTAGAAATATATAAAGAATTTAAAGAACCTTCCTTTGATGAAAGAAAAATAAAAGATCTCATATTGGAGATAAAAGAAACAGATCCCAATCTGGAAACTCAATTATCAGAAGATGCGATTTGGAAGTCGGATAGAGATACACAACATAATTTTATTTCTTTTTTTGATTTTTCTAATCCTCTTAAGTATACTATTTCTGGTCTTGCTTTAAGAGCGGGAATATTGTCGCAGGAAAATAAAACTTTAGATTGTCTAAAATTTTTGTCAGATCAAAATCTTGCAACCAAAGATCATTTAGCTATTATTGTTGAAATGGTTGAAGAAGAAGAGGAAAAATTATTATCAGTTTTGGGTACGGTCATTGGCGCTGTTGTTGAAGAAGAATGTGATGATGGGGTAGATAAAAATAAAACAAGAGAAATTATCAATTATTACTTAGAGCATAAAAGCCAAATTGAAAAAGCTGAGGCAATTGTGGGTTATTCTTCGGGTTATTCTTCGGATTATTCTAAAAAAATTACACTTTCAAATTATCTTGTAAGTAATGTGGGGGAATTAATTAATGATCATTCGATTCTAACGATATCTGGTCTTCAATTCAGTGATATTTTTGATGAAAAAGTTAAGGCGGAAATTTATGAAAATTCTTACTTAACAACTTTAGGTGTTTTTGTAAAATCAGATAAATCTGAATTAAAACATATGGAGTTTCTTTTGAAGGAGGGGGCGAATCCAAATTCTGTAGCTCAAGTAAATAATGATGGGTCAACCGTTACAATTTTTGATTTTGCTCTAGCTAAAGCTAGGCAGAGTGGAAATTACGAAATACCAAAAATTTTGATACTACATTGCGCTGATTATGGAAATTTTGATGAAGATATAAATTGTCCTGAAGACATTAAAGCTGAAATCAATAAAATCAAAAATGCTAAGAGGTTTTTTGATGGTGATATTTCCGTGGATTTAAATGATATTAATGAAAGATTTCTAAAAAAATTATGCAAAGAATCAGGCATACCAAGTCATTTCTTAAGCGATACTGAAGAAACAAACGTTAATTATAACAAAATCAAAAAAGAATTTAAAGAGTTAGCGTCGAATTCCAAAGAAACCATTCCTAATTTGCTAGCTGAAATTTTACATGCGGGCAATCAATTAGATTTCCCCTCAATCACACCTCTTGATCATTTGAATCCAGAAGGTTTTTCTGCAAAAGATAAAGAAATACATGAAAAAACTAAGGAATCTTATGAAATAAATCCTCATCTAACCCCAGCTCAATTTTTAAATAAAGATGATTTAGATCAAAAATCATTAATTTTATTTCGAAATCTAGGCGCAACAAATAGATTTTTCGAGGAAACTAATAAATTTTCCGAGGAAACTAATCAATTTTTCTTACCAAAAGAGCAACTCGAAACTTTAAACAAGCTAAAAGAAATTTATTTTAGCACTCCTTCTCATTTAAGAGAAGTTTTATCTGCCCAAGCTCAAGAATTAATGGACGTGAAGCAAGAATTTAGAGAAGTTTTATCTGCCCAAGCTCAAGAATTAACGGACGTTAAGCAAAAATTATCGGAATTAAAAAGTGAAACCGCAGAGCAAAAGGAAGATAGATTGACCCAAGAAGGTTTAAAAAAAGCTGTTGTTGGCAATGCTAAGATCACAAATTTTTTTACAATACGAGCTCAAGATCCTTCACCTCAAGATCCTTCAACTCTTCCGGCT
>CAXNDB010000164.1:0-3155 GCA_964201025.1 Rickettsiales bacterium UBA1997
TAAAAGACAAATTCATTCTTAAGATTTATATTATTTTTGATTGTAATAAATATTTTCTTTTTTTAAATCAGATTTTTTTTATAGGCTCTAGCTCACGAATTGAGGTCCTTAAGTGATGCTTTTTTTATTGGAAATCGTATAGAGTGCAAGCTCGAAAAGCGGTAGCTAAAGCCCGAAGCTTTTCGATATTTTGTTAAAATATAAGAAGATGATTGGGAATGTGATGTTATTTTGAAATTATAAAAAAACTAAAATTATTTTTTCTTAAAGTGTCCGTCGATACAAGCTCCATCTTCAACCGAAAGAATATCATATTCTATCTCACCATTGACTCGAGCCTTGCTTGCAATGCTAATATTTTTAGCTTTAATGGTTCCTTCAAATTTTCCACGAATGCTAAAATTTTCAGCAAAAACTGCGCCATTAATTGAACCTTCTTCGCGTAAAATTATAGAATTGCCATTGAGAGTTCCCGTGATACTTCCCTCAATTTCAATTACCCCAGCACTGAAAATTTCACCTTGAATTTTTAGATCGCGAGATATGATTGTTGGAGTAGATTTAAAATTTGTTAAAGCATCAAGTTTTTTTGATAAAACTTCACCCCCATGTGATGAATCACCGATTATTGATTGGTTAATTTTAGCACGAATATTAGATATCGACATGTTTAATTCCGTTGTCATTGTTAATTAATAATTCTCCAGCTTCCAAAAATTTCTTTGGATTAAGTGGAACATTTCTATAGCGCACTTCATAATGAAGATGCTCTCCTGTGCTTCTGCCCGTACTTCCCTGCAAGCCCACGACTTTTCCTTCTTTAATTCTTTCCCCCTCGGAAACTTTGATTTTAGAAAGATGACCGTAACGGGTAGTAACTCCATAGCCATGGTCAATAACAACAGCATTTCCATAATCGCTAAACCATCTAGCGAGAATAACTTTTCCAGCTGAAGGGCTAATCACCTTTTCTCTTGAATGGCCAACGAAATCAAGACCGCGATGCGGAGTGTGTTGATGAGTTATTGGATCAATGCGATGACCAAAGCCACTGGAAATATAATAATTTTTCATCGGTTGTTTTAAAGGTAAAGCGTTGGTGAGTTTTTCTAAAACTATTAAATATTCGATTTCATTGTTAAATTTAGCTTGTTCAATTTTTCTTTCAATGAACTCTGGATCGGAAAGTTTTTTTTCTGATAAAGCCCTTTCCAATTCATTGTCAAACTCTTGTTCGGGCCCACCTTTTGGTAAATTTTCAATTTGCGATTTTTCGTTTAAGGAATATTCTGCAATTTTTTTATTACGAATTTTTTCAATATCAATATTCGGTTTTTTAATATTTAAACCAGTTCTCAGTATGGCTTTCTCTATTTTTTTAATTCTTTGCGAAGCTGTTTCGGTAAATAGACTTAAATGATAGCGTGAATTTTTTATTTCGTTTAAAGTGTGCTTATCTTTTTTGGTTAAATTTTCTTCATCCAAATCTTTTGGCACGACGAATTCTTCTTGATGATTATTAACATTTTGGGGTTGCCCAGTGATAGTCATAATGTATTTATTAACTTTTTGGAGCTTCTCATTTACGATATCAAATTCATCAGCAAAATAAGAATTTGCGGTTTTTAATTTGTTAATTTCTTCGGATTTAGAATTAATTATTGTATCATAATTTAATGATTGCATAAAAAGATTTATAACCCAAGCAATAAGTATGTAGCAAAAAGCTTGTGAGAAAGGTCCAAAAGTTATACTGCGAATTTTTTGGTTAGTTACAAAAAGGATTGTTCTTTTAGTAAATACAAATTTAAACAAGCGAATGAAAAGCCTTGCGAATCTAATTAGCAAGGGTTCGATAAAAATTCTTAATTTTCTTCTTAATATAAATTTTTTCATTAAAAAATTTGTTTATTGCGATTTATGTAACCGCTGAAATTAAATTAGTTAGATATATTATTTGCATCAATCATTTGCGAGTTTTTGTTTTCCCACTTTTATTATTTATTATTTCTCATAAGCGATAATTGATAATATTCATCCCCACAAAAAATGTCAATATTATTTAACATTTTTGTTTTTGGCTTTCAAAATTTGTTATTAATGAGAAAAAATTAACTCAATTTAGATAATACTATTGACAAAATTTTTCAAAATTTTTAATATGATTATATTAGATAATTAATTATTTACAAATAAATGTCAGTAGCAAAAACACAAAAAGCTCCTTTAGAGGGCTTGCATCCAAAACAACATTTAATAAATGTTGTTATGACCGATGGAACAAAGTTCCAAGTTCTTACATCTTGGGGGAAAGAGGGAAGCACTCTTACTCTTGACGTCGATCCCAAAAATCATCCAGCTTGGCAAGATAATAAAAATCAAGGATTTATTAATGCCAATAATGAAAGGGTTAATAAGTTTAAAAGTAAATTTGATTTTGATTTCGGCACCGAAAGCAACAAACCTCAAGAATAAAACTAATAACCAAGGTGAAATCAATCCTTTGTTTATCTGGCTGGGGGCAAAATTATAAATCTCTCGAAGCGAGTTTTTTCGAAAATATTTTAGAAAAATTTAATATTTCTTCGTTAAATTATTCGTTATCCGAGGGATTTTTAAAATTTAAAGATTCTTATAAATTCCCTCCGAATCCACAAGTTATAATTGGCTGGAGCCTAGGTGGTCAAATCGCACTAAGATTAATTCAACATAAAATTTTTACTCCAAAATTATTGGTATTAATAGCACCGCCTTTTCAAATGGTGAAAGATGCTAGAATCCAAGCGGGCATGTCAATAAAAACATATAATGAATTTTTCGACAATCTTTCTAAGGCTCCCGACGCAACTTTAAAAAAATTTTCGATTTTATCGATAATGAACGATAAAAATAAATCACAGATTATTAAAAATCTTGATATTAGCGACGAGAATCATCAAAAATTAATTATTTGGCTTCAAGAATTAAAAGATTTTTCTTGTTTTGATTTTGATTTTACCAATATGCCACCAACTCTTTTTTATATTGGTGCCGGCGATATGGTGGTTCATAATTCACAATCAAAATATTTTGCCGACAGAATCGATGATTTTGAATTGCATATTTTTGATAATTGCGGACACGCTCCCCATCTTAGTGACAAAGAATTGTTTAAT
>CAXNDB010000165.1:0-3121 GCA_964201025.1 Rickettsiales bacterium UBA1997
TACAATCAAGCTTTGGTTAAAAATCGCGTTGAAATTGTTAAAAATTATATGATAAAAAATGGTATCGATGAAAATTCAATTGAAGAGCGCATTGAAAACGAAGATTTCCCCGATATTATCGCCAATGATGATATAAAAAATCAAATTAATCGCTCGGTTGGAATTTATGTTTTAAGAGGCGATAGCGACTTTAAGCCTTATCCTTTGCCACTTTTGCAGAATTTGCTGTATAAGGCTCAAATTGAAAAAGCCCGCAAAGAACGTGGTCTTGGTAATTAAAAATATATGGAAATAAAATCACAAAAATATCAAAAAATTGTTATTAAAATTGGCTCTTCATTGTTGGTGGAAGAGGGCGGAGTGCGCGATAAATGGCTTGAAAATTTATCGCAAAATATTGCTAAAATAATTGATGAAAAAACCACGATTGTGATTGTAAGTTCGGGCGCGGTCGCCTTGGGCAGAAATATTTTAAATATCAAAAATAAAAAACTTACATTACAAGAAAAGCAAGCTTGCGCTTCGGTCGGCCAAATCGAATTGATGAGTCTTTATAAAAATTATTTCGCGAAATTAAATTTAAATGTGGCGCAAATTCTTTTGACGGCTTCGGATTGTAACTCGCGCCAACGTTATTTAAATTGCAAAAATACCATCGAAACTTTGCTCGAAAAAAACATAATTCCGATTATTAATGAAAATGATTCGGTGGCGGTTGATGAAATAAAAATTGGCGATAATGATCGGCTTTCGGCTCGTGTTGCCCAAATGATTGAAGCCGATTTAATGATTTTATTTTCCGACATCGACGGATTATATAATGACAATCCAAAAATTAATAAAAATGCCCAATTTATTCCACAAGTTGAGAAAATAAATAAAGAAATTGAGAAAATGGCTCTGGGTGCGGTTTCAGAAGTCGGAACGGGCGGAATGATTACCAAAATTTTGGCGGCAAAAATGGCGATGGCTTCAAATTGTCCAACAATAATAACCAGTGGAATTGAACAGGATGCTTTAAAAAAACTAATTTCTGGTAAGAAAAAATATACAATTTTTGAGTGCAATAAATCGCTAAATAAATCTTCCAAACACACTTCACGTGCCAAAAAAAATTGGCTTTCAGGTTTTGTAAATGCTAGTGGATCGATTATTATTAATGAAAAAGCCAGTGAAGCTTTAAAGCATAAAAAAGTAAGTTTATTGGCGGTCGGAGCGGTGGCTTTACGCGGAAAATTCGCCAAAGGCGACGCCGTTTTTGTTAAAGATGAAAATCTCAATCACATTGCGAGTGGAATCAGTAATTACAATAGTGAAGATGTTAAAAAGATTTTACAAAAAAACTCAAACGACATCAAAAAAATCCTCGGAAATTCGGCAAAATCAGAGTTAATTCACATCGATAATTTGTTCATAATTTCTTCATAAAAATTATTTGATTTGTTAAAAAATTATTAATAAAATTTAAGTAGATATATATTTTTAATTTAAAATTCTCCACTATGAATAATGAAAATATTGAGCGCTCAACCTTCGCTTGCGCAAATTATATAATTGAAAATTTGCATAAAAGAAACATCGATGATTTAACAAATCTGAAATTACAAAAATTGCTTTACTTTGCCTACGGAGTGCATTTATCACTTTTCAATGAAAAATTATTTGAAGGTGAGATTCAGGCTTGGAAGCATGGCCCAGTTGTCCCCTTGGTTTATCATGAATTTAAAGATTGTGGAAAAAATCCGATAACCCCCAATTCGCTAGCCAGAATTGTGATTGATTTTTCCGATGAATTTGAGGTTCCGAGAATTGACAAAGAACAACAAGAGAATAAAGCTAAAAGTCTATTCATTGCTTACGCTACTTATGGCGAGAAAAATGCTTGGGAATTGGTCGAAATGCTTCACAATGGAGAGAGAGCGGCGTGGAAGAAGCATTATGATGAAAATAAAAAAGGTAAAGTTATTCCAGATGAAGATATTCTTGTTGAATTTGAAAAAAGGATTGATGAGATAGCAACTTTCATTTTGGGCTAAATAAAAATGGCAAATAAAAATCAATTAAAAAATAGCCCTCTAAAAATAATCGAAGAAGAAAATAAAAAAAATATAAAACTTCGACAAAATGAGATTGATTCAATTAAGCATGAATCTATAAAAAACTGGATTAAAATTTATAGTAACCCATTAACATACATTTTTATATTGGCATTTGGTATTGCTTTCTTTTATTATGGAAGCTTCAAAGAAGCTACTGGGACTAGCGCAATTTGGCTTCTTGAATATTTTATGCTTGAAGCTTACAAAGCAAAAAGAGGTGAAAAATAATTTAAAAAATATCAAAATTCTCATTAAAACTAGCGTCTAAAAAAAGTAGTTTTTTTAATTCTTAATTGGGCGGGGGCGATGCCAATAAAATCATGATAAGAAAAATTATTTTTGTGTAAAAAATCATAAATTTTTTGATAATTTGGACGCTCGGAATCGTCTAAAATCAAATATCCGTCAGCTTTTATCGCTTCAAAAGAATTTTTTACGCATTCAAATCTTTTTAACGAATCAACGATTAAAAAATCGAATTTTATATTATTTTTTTGCGAATAATTTTTAGCAAAATATTGATATTCATCTTGATTTAGAGCATCTTCATTTAAAAAAATTTCACAATTTTTATTGGCAAAATAATTTTTTTCTAACAAAAAATCGCCACTATTTTTAAGGCTTGAAGTAATGATTTCAAACCATCGGCGATTACTTTCGAGGCTTATAACTTTTTTAACTTTGGAGGAAAAAAATAAAGTTGAAGCTCCGCACCCAAATTCAAAAATAATGTGATTTTTATTTAAATTTTTTTGCAAAAAATCAATCGCATCAAATGTATACCAAGGAATCGGAAGGTTATTATCATCTACAGTAAAGCCATTTCTTGAGGAATTTATCCAACTTTTTTTATATAAATTAAATTGATTTTTGGTTAAATCAGCAAAATTATTTTCCATAAACTACAGTGCATCTTTTGCTATAAAGAAAATAATTTTTGTTATATTTGTCGATTGCATACATATTTTTAATATTGCCATTTTTAATGGCAGCTATAACAGATTGATCTCCCGATAATTTAA
>CAXNDB010000166.1:0-3075 GCA_964201025.1 Rickettsiales bacterium UBA1997
CCCAGAAAAATAATTTAAATCATCGGCCTTTTTGGAAACGCCGAAATTGGCGCCGACATCGAGTTTTAGATTATCCGTAAGCAAATAATTTACGCCGAAATCGACGTAATTTTGCACCATATTTTTATTAACAAAAGTTTTTAAAGAATAAAACTCTGCGTAAGAACTAATTTTATTAGTAAAATCCTTTGATAAATAATAAGCGTTAATTATCGCAAAATAGCGACTATTTTTAAGATTATTTTGCGTTTTGTAATAATTTAATTGATACATCCCGCCCAAAGTTAAATCATCTAAAATTTTCACTTGAAATGGCATGATTAAACCGCCTCTTAGATCGCTTCCGGTCTGGTTTCGCGATGATTTAATTATTTTAACAAAAGGCGTTAAAGAAAAGCCGAGTTTTCCGCCATCATTGCCTAAAAAATTATGTTTAAAACGTAAAAAACCTTCGCCCCTGCCCTGAAATTTTTGCGAAGAATTTGATTGCGAATATTTTTTATAAATTAGCGGATTTTGAATGAATTGAATTTCATTTTGGTCATTTATTCCATAACGAAAAGTGCTAAAATCAAAGATGCTAGTAGCGGAAATTTTTTGCGAAGAATTGTGGATTTTGGTTTTACTCAAAAAACTCGTTTCGAATAAAAATTTTCCGCGATTTAAAGTGTAAATACTGTCGGATTTGCTGGGGCGTTCAGAGCTTAAGCTTATAAGCTTTACGCCATTTTGACTTAAGGCTTTTTGTGGCAAAAAAAACAACAAAAACAAAATATAAAAATAACGCAAAAACACTTTGAAAAGATTTTATTTTAACAAAATTTATAAAGGTAAATTATCGTGTTTTTTCCAAGGTTTTTGAACTTTTTTATTTTTCAAAATTTGCAATGACATACAAATTCTTTTGCGGGTATTTTGCGGACGAATTACTTCATCAACAAAGCCTCGTGATGCCGCGACGAAAGGCGAAGCAAATTTTTCACGATATTCCGCCACTTTCAAAGCCTTGGTGATTGGGTCTTTGGCATCTTCACGGAAAATAATTTCAACCGCACCTTCGGGCCCCATCACTGCAATTTCGGCATTCGCCCACGCAAAATTAACATCGCCACATAAATGTTTTGAGTTCATAACGATATAGGCTCCGCCATAGGCTTTACGGGTGATAACGGTGATTTTTGGCACCGTCGCTTCGCCATAAGCGTAAAGCAATTTGGCACCGTGTTTAATGATGCCATTATGCTCTTGATCGGTCCCTGGTAAGAATCCTGGAACATCGACGAAAGTTAAAATTGGAATATTGAAGGCATCACAAAAACGAATAAATCTAGCGCCTTTTTCGCTAGCTTTGATATCGAGACAACCGGCTAATTGCATAGGTTGATTGGCAACTACCCCAACAGTTTGACCCTCCATTCTGCCGAAACCAATAATAATATTTTTGGCATAATTTGGTTGAATTTCGTAAAAATCGCCTTCGTCAAGAATTTTCTCAACCAACTCCAACATGTCGTAAGGTTGATTTGGATTTTCTGGAATCAAAGTGTTGAGCGAAACATCAACGCGATCGAAATTATCATCGACGGGAATTTGTGGTAATTCTGATTTATTGGAAAGTGGTAAAAAATTAATTAAGCGACGAGTTTGTAAGAGTGCTTCGATGTCGCTTTTGAAAGTTAAATGTGCAACACCACTTTTATAACCGTGGACTGATGCACCACCTAAATCTTCTTGCGAAACTGTTTCATGAGTCACCGTTTTAACCACATCAGGACCGGTTACGAACATATAAGAAGAATTTTCAACCATGATGGTAAAATCGGTAAGAGCTGGCGAATAAACCGCTCCGCCGGCACATGGTCCCATGATTAAAGAAACTTGCGGAATGACGCCACTGGCATCAATATTGCGTTGAAAAATTTCACCATAACCACCTAAAGAATCAACGCCTTCCTGGATTCTAGCCCCACCTGAATCATTGATTCCAATTACCAAAGCACCGACTTGCATTGCTTTATCAAGAATGTTACAGATTTTTTTGGCATGAGCTTCGCCGAGCGATCCGCCCATCACCGTAAAATCTTGACTATAAACGAAAACTAAACGACCATTGATTGTTCCCTGACCAGTGACGACACCGTCTCCTGGATGTTTTTTATCTTCCATTTCAAAATCTGAACAACGATGCTCAACATAAAGACCATATTCTTCGAATGAATCGGGATCGAGTAAAACTTCGATTCTTTCGCGAGCCGTTAATTTACCTTTTGAATGTTGGATATCAATTCTTTTTTGACCACCGCCAATGCGGGCCTCTTCTCTTTTAGAAGCTAATTTTGCAATATTTAGGGAACGCATTTTTAAAAAAATTTAGTTAATCTTTGCGATAATTGTTTCGCCACCGACCATAGTTTGCCCTAATAAAGATTTAATTTCAACATTTTCTGGAAAATATAAATCTGCCCTACTCCCGAAACGGATTATACCATATCTCTGACCCGCCACAACCTCTTGACCCTCTTTTAAATCAGAGATAATTCTACGAGCAACTAAGCCTGCAACTTGAACGAAAATAATTTCTGTTCCATTAGAATTTTTAACCACAACTGAATTTCTTTCATTCTCAACGCTAGCATCTTCGGCATTAGCACTTAAAAATTTTCCGGGGCGATAAATAACCTTGGTAACCGCTCCCGACAAAGGAACGCGATTAACGTGAACGTTAAAAACATTTAAGAAAATGCTAATTTTATTGAATTTTGTTTTGCCATAACCAAGTTCTTCCGGAGCTTCTGCTCCATATTCAACTCTAGTGACAACGCCATCTGCTGGACTGATGATGACGTTGTCTTCTAGAGGAACGAATCTTTCAGGATCACGAAAGAAAAAGATGCACCAAAGTGTTGCGACCAAACCAATCACACCAAGAAAGTTGCTCAATAAAGCTAAAATAGCCGTAGCGATAGCAAATATAAATATAAATTTATACCCTTCTTTGTGAATTGGAAAAGTAACTAATTTTAGTGCATCTAATAAATCGTTCATAATATTTTTATAATGTAATTATTGATTATT
>CAXNDB010000167.1:0-3057 GCA_964201025.1 Rickettsiales bacterium UBA1997
CCCGTCGATAATATTCATTTAATTTCACGTTATGGCGCCGAAAATTCTTTGGTGCAACTTGATCGACTTGGCGTCGCCGGCTGGCGCAATCGTCGTGATAAAGTTCGTAAAAAAATTAAAGTGGCGGCGGAAGAATTATTGAAAATCGCGGCTTCGAGGCAGTTAAAAAAAGCGCCGATTTTTGTCGCCGAAACGCATTTTTACGATGAATTTCGCGCCAAATTTGGCTTCGTTGAAACTGAAGATCAAATGCGCGCGATTGAAGAAGTTGAACAGGATTTACAAAAAGGAACGCCGATGGATCGCTTAATTTGTGGCGATGTCGGTTTTGGCAAAACCGAAGTGGCTCTTCGTGGCAGTGCCATTGTGTGTAAATTCGCTCAAGTCGCCATTGTGGCACCGACGACACTTTTAGTGCGTCAACATTACAAAAATTTTTGCAAAAGATTTGAGGGAACTGATGTTAAGATCGCTCAATTATCAAGGCTTGTTGGCGTAAGTGAAGCCAAAATCGCCCGCGAAGAAATTGAAAATGGCAAAGCCAATATTGTCATTGGAACTCACGCTTTGTTGCATAAAAATCTTAAATTTCATAATTTGGGTTTGTTAATTATTGACGAAGAACAACATTTTGGCGTTGCCCAAAAAGAACAACTTAAAAAATTTCGCACCGAGATTCACGTTCTCACACTTTCGGCGACACCGATTCCGCGTACTTTGCAAATGTCGCTCGCCGGCGTTAAGGATTTAAGTTTAATCGCCACTCCGCCGATTGATCGCTTGTCGGTGCGTAATTTCGTCATGCCTTACGATTCGGTGATTGTTCGCGAGGCGGTGATGCGTGAATATAATCGCAGTGGCAAAGTTTTTTTCGTGGTGCCTCGAGTGCGTGATGTTGAAGAAATGGAGCCGAGATTAAAAATTATTTTTCCGGAATTAAAAATTATGCACGCCCACGGGCAGATGAATCCGAGCCAGCTCGAAGAAATTATGAATGATTTTATTGATGGCAAAATCGACGTGTTATTATCGACGACGATAATTGAATCGGGCATTGATATTTCTAGTGCCAACACCATGATAATTTACAAAGCCGAAATGTTTGGATTGTCGCAACTTTATCAACTTCGCGGTCGCGTCGGACGCGGAAAAATTCGCGGTTATTGTTATTTTATGCTCGATAATAAACATAAAATCGCCGATGAATCTCGCAAAAAACTCGAAGTTATGCAAAATCTTGATGCGCTCGGAGTTGGCTTTAGCGTAGCCTCGCACGATATGGATATTCGTGGCAGTGGCAATTTACTTGGCGACGAACAATCGGGGCATGTCAAAGAAACTGGCGTCGAACTTTATCAACAAATGCTTGTCGAAACCATCGAAAAAATTAAAAATAATGAGGAATTTTCAACCGATGATATCGAAAGTTTTGATAAAAATATCACAATTAAACTTGGAATTTCGCTTTTAATTCCTGAAGATTATATGTCGGATTTGTCCTTACGCATGAGCTTCTACAAGAAAATTTCTTATATCAAAAATACTCAAGATCGTGAAAATTTAATCAATGAAATGACCGATCGTTTTGGCAAAATCCCGCAAGAAATTTTAAATTTATTTGAGGTTGCTTTATTAAAAAATTTATGTCAAAAAGTTGGGGTGGAAAATTTAGAAATCGCTCATGATGGATTTGTTGTTGCTTTCAAAAATAATAAATTTGCCGGCGCCGAAAAATTAATGAAAATGATTTTTGAAAATAAAAATAAAATGCGTTTGGTGAGTGGGCAAAAATTGCTTTTCGTGGCAAATTATAAAACCCTCGAAGAAAAAATTAATTGCGCTCACGATATTTTAAAAAAACTACAAAATCTTTTATAAAAATGGCAAATATTAAAAGTGTTTTTGATAAATTATTCAAAAAAAAATTAGATGAAGATGCGGTTCCAAGTGCCGATAAATCATCGTCGGGAAGCATTTCGGGTGAAGAAGGCGGTGACCAAAATTTCATTAGCAATATTCAAGATTCAACGCAAAAATCTGAACAAAAATCCGAAAATTCTTCCGCCAAAATCAGTGAAGAGGATGGTAAAAAAATCGATGATATTATTGATCTTTTACGCAAAAATAATATCAGACCAATGGCGAATCAACAACGCAATCTTGATCGCGAAGAAGGTGGCATGGAGCATGAAAATAAAGAAACCGAAAGCCACACGATTGACGAATGGGACACTCGTGGCGACGAGATTATTAAAATGGCGGAATCGCATCCGATTAATAAATCTACCAGCAAAAAATCGATGTTGTGGAATTTGAAACGCAAAAAATTACAAGAGAAAAAAATTAAAGAAGAAATCGCTGAGGTAAGTAAAGATTTAAAGCAAATAAAAATGCAAAAAAGTCCTGAGCAAGGTGGCTCGGAGTTTGATAGCCGTAGCTCTCAATCCACTCTTACCCAAAGAATTAATGCTCTTCGTGAAGATCGCAATGATTTCAAAAATCCCTCAAAAATTCGCTGATTTTAGCGAATTGGTTATTGCTGATTTCGAGTGGAGTTGGGGGTAACTAAACTCGCTACCGCAGCAATATTCTGGGCGGATGGCGAGGCAGTTATTCCATCCATTGAATTTGTTAAAGCTGGTTGTTGATTTGAATTAACTTGAGACGCTAAGCTTTGCGAAGCAACTGGTCCACCTCCATTTTCTCTTTCACGATCACTCCTAATGCAAGCAAAAAGATTTGCACAACTAGAAAGAAATGATTGCCGTTGGCGATCTTCTTCGGAAACTCCTCGTAATGAAGATAAACGAGATCCGTCATCTAATATTATTCCGCCTTGATTAACAGATGCTAAAGGTTCCTCTTGACCCCCAAGTCGCGTAAAAGCCTCTTGTATTTTTATAACTTGAATTCCTTTTGCCGTTCCCGTTATACCATCTCTTGAAAAATTTCGATCTAACAAAATTTTAATTTCTCGGATAAGTTCAAGCGAACCATTTGTGCGAACATCCTCAATTAAAGCATTGGCCTCTTTTTTGCCACTCTCATCTTTAACCT
>CAXNDB010000168.1:0-3016 GCA_964201025.1 Rickettsiales bacterium UBA1997
AAAGGAATTTCGGAAATTCAAACTTTGTGTAAAAAAATTAAAGCTTCAAGCGATGTTGCGAATCCAGCCGGTTTTGGTGATATTTTTTTAACATGTTCATCAACAAAATCCCGCAACAACAGCCTTGGAATGCTTATTGCCGAAGGTAAGGAGCCAGATAAAAATACCACTTATGAAGGTGCTAATTCGGCAAAAGTCATTGTTGAATTTGCGAAAAAATATAAATTAAAACTGGATTTATGTGAAGCGATAAGTAAAATTATTGTCGGAAAATTTTCAAAAAGCGAAATTAAATCTCGCATCGTTAAAGCAATTTTATCATAAAAATAAATGTCGAATAATTCAGTTCTTATTATTGATTTCGGAAGTCAAGTTACTCAATTAATCGCGCGAAGAATTCGTGAATTTGGAGTATTTTGCGAAGTAAAAAATTTTAATATTTCTTTTGAAGAAATTAAAAAAAATCCACCGCAAGCCATTATTTTTTCGGGTGGACCGGCTTCGGTTTACGAAGAAAATGCTCCAAAAATTTCTCCGCAAATTTTCGATTTAAATATTCCGATTCTCGGAATTTGCTATGGCGAGCAATTAATTTGCGACATGCTTGGTGGTAAGGTTGAGAAGTCTTTTGAGCGTGAATTTGGTAAAGCCGAAATTGAAATTGTTAAAAAAGATTCAAAATTTTTTAAAGATTTTCAAAATCATCAAGTTTGGATGAGTCATGGCGACCATATTAGCAAAATTCCACAAGGTTTTGAAGTAATTGCCACGACTCCAAAAGCGCCATTTGCTGGCATCGCCAATGAAGATAAAAAAATTTACGGCGTTCAATTTCATCCCGAAGTTTATCATTCAATTGATGGTGCTAAAATCTTAAAAAACTTTGTCGTAGAAATAGCTGGCTGTAAGCCAGATTGGAGTATGAAAAATTTTAAAGATGAGCAAATTATTGAAATTAAAAAAATTGTTGGCGATAAAAAAGTTATTTGCGGATTAAGCGGGGGAGTTGATTCATCGGTGGTTGCAACTTTAATCAATGAGGCGATTGGCAAACAATTAACTTGCATTTTTGTCGATCACGGCTTGTTACGCCAGAATGAAGGCGAACAAGTTAAAGAAATTTTTACTAAAAATTTTGTCACAAATTTTATTTATTGCGACGCCAAAAAATTATTTTTAGATAAGTTAAAAGGCGTTTCTGATCCCGAACAAAAACGTAAAATTATTGGCAAAACTTTCATCGAAGTTTTTGACGAAGAAGCCTCTAAAATTAAGGGTGCGGAGTTCTTGGCACAAGGCACACTTTATCCCGATGTGATAGAATCTTCGCATCCAAATAAAGGGGCGAGTCAAACTATAAAATCGCATCACAATGTTGGCGGTTTGCCCGAAAATATGAAATTAAAACTTCTCGAACCCGTTAGAATGCTTTTTAAAGATGAGGTGAGGGCGCTTGGACGTGAACTTGGCGTTCCTGAAATCGTAGTTTCGAGACATCCATTTCCGGGACCGGGTTTGGCGATTAGAATTCTCGGTGAAATTACCGAAGAAAAAATTAAAATTTTACAAGAAGCCGATGCGGTTTATATCGACGAAATTAAAAAAGCTGGGCTTTATAATAAAATTTGGCAAGCTTTTTGTGCCTTACTGCCAGTTAAAACTGTCGGCGTTATGGGCGATGCTCGAACTTATGAATATGTTTTAGCACTTCGAGCAGTTACTTCGGTCGATGGCATGACGGCAGAAGTTTATAATTTTGAATCGAGTTTTCTATGTGAAGTTAGTAATCGCATTATTAATGAAGTGAGAGGAATTAATCGTGTGGTTTATGATTACACTTCCAAGCCACCAGGCACTATTGAGTGGGAGTAAAATTAGTTTAATTTTATTAAAATAAATGCTTAATTTTATTAAAAAGAAATATCGAACTTGCCTCGGTTAAATGATGTAAATCAGGTGATGTAATAAAATATTCTTCTTTATATTTTAATATTGCCAAACATTTATCTTCTATACACATTTGATCTAAGGCGGAAATAAATTTAACATTTTCAAACCTTTCCAAAGTTTTTAATTTTTCATCGATCTCTCTCAATTTTTTATATTTCAATAATTTAATATATTTTTCACCGTTAAGACTTAAACTTTTTCTAAGCAATAATTTTGGTAAATCTAGTTCCCAATGCGGAAGACTGCCGATTATAATTATTTGCGACTGAGGAGACGTTTTTTTGATAAATTGAATAGTTTTAGTTAGATTATTGATTAAGTTTTTTTGATCAGAATTTAATACCCAACTTCCTTGTAAAAAAATCTTTTTTAATCTCAATTTACTAATTTTTTCTTTAACAAAATTGTTGATATCATAACAATTTGGTCTTTCAGGAAAATTTTTATCTATTAAAGGAGGACACCCACTTGCCGTAAGTTGTAAAGTGTCGTCATGAATTGATTTTAATCCAATGTATGAAGTTCCAGCTAAAGAATCTCCCCATAGCAAATAGGCGTTATTGGTTTTGCCATTATAGCATTCAGGCTTAAAATCATAAAAAGTATTTTCAAGTTCAATATAGCATATATTTTCTCTTATATCTTTTCTTAATTTATCTTCATTTTGCAATGAAATTATTTTTTGTTGCTCGCTATTTAGGCGATTTTTAAAACCGTTATTTTTGAGTATTAAAAAACCAATTAAGATCAATATAAAACTGAAAAATATACTTAAAATAAATATTTTTTCTACTTTAATTTTTGATTTATTTCTAAATGGATTTTCAATATATTTCCAACTCAAAAAAGCTAATAAAAATGAAATTAAACTTAAAAAAAATAGAAAAATTTGATTTAAATTGTTGTCAATAGTTTTTAATCTGGCGAATGCAAATAAAGGTTGATGCCAAAGATAAGCACTATAACTAATCAACCCAATCCCAACAAGAATTTTATGACTTAAAAATTTTCCTGTAAAATTTTTATTAGTGGCAAATGCCAGAACTAAGGCGGTCCCAATTGTTGG